>DUTQ01000089.1 GCA_012841995.1 Thermoanaerobacterales bacterium
GACCTCCCGGGGTTTTTGCACTACTGGAGGTCGACGACAATTTTTTAGACTTATCAAAGATTAGTTTTTATATAAACATACCAATCTTACCTTTTTCAAGTCCTATTATTTGTCTTTCAGAGTATTTTGTGGTACGCATGATATATAAAATAACAGAGTCTTCTTCCGGATCCATTAATTTATTTAATTCTACCTTTAATTTTTTTAATCCTGCCTTAGATATCTCGCCTTCAAAAACGGAATTTTGGACCCAATTTAGGTACTTCCTGCAAATCTTTAGAGCTCTTCCAACCCTCTTTTCATTCATATCATAAACTAAAATAACAAACATTATCCCAACCTACCTACCCTAATTTACCCTAGCTTACCATCTAGCAACAAAGGGTTCGTATTTTTCTTCCCCAATTATATGTTTTTGCAGCTTATAAACTTCCATCCTAATAAGCCTGCGATAAGATACTTTTTTCCCCAATTTCCTGTGCTTTATTGTCGTTCTAAGCTTGTCTTCAAGTTCTTGAATAAAGGCTTTTTTAGCCTTTTCTTTCATAAGTAATCCACCCATGTTTTTCTCGAAATCATCGCCATTTATCATATTTCTACCTAATAATGTGAAAATTACTCTGTCTATAATAATCGGCTTGAAAATCTCGGATACATCTAAGTTCAAAGTGAATCTGCGGAAATTTGTAGAATGTAGATAACCTATTCTTGGGTCTAAATGTGTTTTGTAGATTTCACTCAAAGTGGTTGTATACATTATTGAATTGCCAAAACTAATCATAGTGTTGAGATTATTTCTAGGTGGTCTCCTGGTTCTTTCTACAAATTTAAATTCAGGCTTTTGTATTATTTCATCGAAGGCCATGTAGTAGTATTCTCTTGTATTTCCTTCGATTGCCATGAGTTCATCTATATCATTACAAACATCTATTCTTTCTTCTAATATTTTTATATTCTTCTCAACGTCCTCAAGGTCTTTTCCTCTATTTATGTAATATCGTATTGTTTGCTGTATATTTTTTGATGCTCCAAAAACGAATTTTTTCGCCAATTCTAATCTTTTTTCGCTATTTAAATAATGTTCAGCCTGTTTTAGAATTATAAAGCCTGAATTAAGATGCTCACGCGGATAAAATGTTCCGATGTAATACCCATAATGATTGTAAAAATGTATAATAATCTCCGTTCTGGTAATGAACTCTAAAAATCTTTTATTAAGATCCGTTTCTCCAAAAACATGTATTTCGCTTGTGTTTTCAACGGGAATATATCTTTTACCTTCTTCACTCTCAAAATACAAGGTGTTATCTTTTCTTTTCAACTCTCCATCTGAAAAAATATAAATGGGCCTTTTCATAAGGAGGCCTGTCCTCCTTTCTCTAAGCAAAACAGAATTCCGAATAAGCGCACTTGCCGCAAAAACGCTTTTTAACAGCTTTCGGTGGTTTATTTTCATATATTATCTTCAAAATCTCAATCTCCATTTTTTCTAATTTCTGTATTGCATCATCATCTAATATAACATCTACTGTTTTTCTTTCTTCCGGAAAGAAAAGCCTTCCTTTAGCATCTATACCTCTTTGTCTCAATGTATTTAAATAATGCAATAATTGCATAGTAGCAGCTTCTTTATATTTACTACTTTTTTTAACTTCCCCAACTACTAGTTGTTCCCCTTCTTTCCTTATTAAGTCTGCTTTTATATTTCCAACTTCTATTTCTTTCTTATCTCTTTTATATGTGTTTTCGTCAATAATTCGTCCGATTTCCAGAAATTCATTATCTTGATCTGCTTCGATACCATGAGCTAAAAGCCATACTTCTCTTTTACAAATACAGTAGTACCAGACCAAAGTCCCATTAACGCTAACATCTTTGGTATGCAAAAGCTCACCTACTTTTAGTAAATTACATCATAGTAACAAGATTTTCTAAGTTCCTGTTAAATCCTGTATCCTCATGGTAATAATCAATTAAATTCCCATAGGGAAGTAATAGTATTGAAGAGTTTTCTGTTGGTCTAATAAATTCCTTTGCAAATTTTTCGGGGACTGATATTATGTAA
>DUTQ01000090.1 GCA_012841995.1 Thermoanaerobacterales bacterium
AACAAAAACAATCAATCAAGTTGCCAATTATGCGTTAGTAGAATGGGAAGACAATAATACTATTTCCAAGAAACCCCCTGAAGAGTATTTTCCACAATATGCTTCTCGCTTTTCTCATGAAGAATTACATAAAATGATGTATTGGCATGGCCTGTATGATGGATGGCAAAATGATAATTACTATGATTTTTTAGAGAAGAGAAGGAAGAAAATGGCAAAGGTTATTAAAGAAGGCTTTTTAGCAATATAAGAAGGTAATGGGGATTAAAAGTTTTATTCTAGGTTAACAATAGGATCTGGTTGAGGTTGTAATGGAAAGCAATTTAATATTCATTTTTCCTATGAGAATATGTTAAAAAACTAAATAAAGAAAATACAATTTGTGTTGCAAGCATAGTCTATACCATACGAATTCAATAGGAGGATAACCATAATGTTTGTATACAAAAGTAGGAAGCTTAACTGGAAAATGTCAAAGAAAAAAATAAAAAAGTTAAATGATTTGCTTAAAGAATTCGACTTTAAATCATTTGTATAGAGCCAGGAGATGAGTTTATTACAGACCAAGCCTCTTGTATTACTACTGTAAAATTCACTGATGGCGAAATAAAAGAAATACGGGAGAAAGCAGTAAACTTCTTCCCGTATTTAAAAAATTAATCCTATTCATTTTTTGCTTGATCTTCTTTCTTATTGTTGTCTTCGGCTTTATCAGGTTCTTCAACAATCTCCATGGAGCAACAGCAGGATGATTTTTTAGGTTTAAAAATTTTAGAAAAGATTGATTCTTTTTTTTCACTCATGAATATCACCTCCTCTTACATGATAAAATTAAAGATATATCCTGTAATAGTAGCAACCAGAAAAATAGAAATAACAAAGGCGACCATCATTTTCTTTTTAAATATTGAGCCTAGTAAAGAAAGTTCTGGGATACTTGCCCCTGCACCACCTATTATAAGTGCAATCATTGTGCCATACCCCACCCCTTTATCAACAAGTATCTTGGCTATTGGTATCATTGTTTCTGTTCGTATATACATAGGTACACCAACGATTGCAGCTATAGGAACGGATAGTATATTTGATTTACCAGCGAAATTTGTAAACAAATCTTGAGGTACGAATTCGTAAATAAACGCACCAATACCAGCACCGAGAAGCAGATATGGAACCACCTCTCTAAACAAGGATAATGACTCAATAAAGGCGTGTTTAAGTGCTATTTTGTTTTTTTCCCAGAAAGTGCCTTCAAGCTTTTCATATACTAACTCATCACCACTGCCCCCTTTGATACTAATATTTTTTACTTCTTTTTCAAAACCTAATGCGTCAAGAAATAAACCTGCTACAACTGCAAAAATAAAAGTAAAGGCAGTATATATAATTGTAGATTTGAGCCCGAAAAATGCCAAGAACAAGGTTATAATAGCGGGATTTAATATAGGCGAAGTCAGTAAAAATGACATTGTGCCTGAAAATGGGGCTCCACTTTTTAATAATCCTACCAATATGGGAACGGTAGAGCATGAACAAAAAGGTGTTACTGCTCCTAGAATAGCACCTAAAATACTATTTACTCCCTTTCTTGGGGTAGTAAGTATTCTTTTAATTTTTTCTTTTGAAAGATAAATTTGAATTAATGCTACAAGAAAACTGAT
>DUTQ01000091.1 GCA_012841995.1 Thermoanaerobacterales bacterium
ATATCTCTCCCCTGTTACCTATAGTTAAAACAATGATAATTAAGTCTTTATCATTTATAGTAAATATTACTCTATAATCTCCAACCCTTAATCTATAAAAATTTTCATATCCTTTAATTGGCTTTACATTTCCGTCCGGTAACCTATAAATCGCCGCAGCAAGTTTTTTCTTTTGCTGTAAAATTTGGCCGGTGAGAAATTTGGCTGCTTTTTTCTCAAATATTATCTTGTAAGTCTTTTTCACTAATGCCGGCCTCCCTTAAAACCTCCTCGAAAGATACAAATTCACCGTTCTTTAAAGATTCTTCAGCTTTTTTTGAAAGATGTAAGTCAAACTCATCAATTTCATCATCTATGATATCTTTTAGTTCTTTAAGTATTATCAGTACCTTTTTCATCTTATCTTCAGGAATAAGATCGATTATCTTATAAGCCTGTTCTTTCAGCACACTCAAAGTAAACACCACCTTACCTTGAATTATTTTAGAATCTCTAAACTCATTGTGAGGATATTATATCACAGTCTAATTATGAATTAAAACTAAACTGATTCTGACCCATATAATTATAAATCTACTCTTCGTCCCCTAGCAAATCCCCTAATTGGGAATGTAAGCTTCTTATCCTGTCTAATATAGTTGACAGCTTGCCTTGAAAGCCGCCTTGACCGTAGTTTTGCGAGTAATTAATCATTTTCTTAATATCACTATAATCTAATACAAGAGTTTGCTCTTCTCTGGAATACTGTCTCTGTAATTTCCTGATAAGGCTCTGGAAACCACCTTGCCCTTTAACTTCTTTAAGGATTGGTTCTATATCTTCAGGTGATAAGTCTTCTATATAGATTTTATACAACCCCATTTCTCCCTTCTAACCGTAGTATCAGTTCGTAATAACCTTGCTCTTATATTTCCAATATTAACATAATCAGAATCAATTTCAAGACAAAGATAATTCATAAATTATAATCTAGATTTAAGGGTAACTTAAGCTTTTGTAGCTTTTCCTTAAAAGTTACAGCATATTATTGACATCAAATAGTAAACATGGTAATCTTGAAATTAGTAAATTACTAAATTAGTAAATTACTAAAACCAAAATGATTGGAGCGATTTATATGAAAATACCTGTATCATTAAAACATAAACCTGTAATTGTCTCTGAAAACTATGAGAATATAGATGGCAGAAATGCTTACAATTCTGATGCCAAAGGCCTTTCATTAGGGCTTGCCCAATGGAATGACAGGGGAAAGCTGGATATTTCAGCAAAGGTATGGAGACACACCGGAGATAAATGGTCTAGGCAATCAGAGGAATTACCACTTCATAGGGTAATAGACCTTGCAATACTAATTTGTAAATCGATACAGTATTTTAGAGAGGCATACCAGTATAAAAAACTATATGATCCCGAGAACCCGACAATTGATCGAATAGGTATGCAGGGGGATGCCATGACTGTTTCAGTATGCACAGATAATGAGATGATTGATGAAGATATAAAGCTATTTCGCGATTGCCTTAGCAAAGATGATGAGCTAATTGGTGAAAGACTTCGCCGTCTCTCTGCGATTCTTAAAGAATTAGGATATTAAAAATACCGTAGTACTTAATTTTGTTAAAGGGGAAAAATGACATGAATAAAAAGGAAATTATTAAGAGATACAAGGAACGCCCGGTTACTGGCGGGGTGTTCAGGATAACAAACACCCAAAATGGAAAGTATTTACTTGCAAGCGATATAGATTTAAGAGGCTCCCGCAATAGATTTGACTTTTCGGTTTCTACCGGTTCTTGTATTAATATGAAGCTCCAGAAGGACTGGGATATATTTGGGGCAAAAGCTTTTGTATTTGAGGTATTAGATGAACTGGAGAAGGAACCGGAGCAAGAGCTTAAAGCCTTTACCGAGGATTTAAAATTGTTGGAAGACATGTGGCGAAATAGATTAGCCGGAGATGAGTATTAGTATTTTTTAGGGCCTTTAATTTCACAACCATTCTCTATAAGCTGTAACTTTTCGAGTCGGGATAGGCTTTTTATCTCGTATTCCCTTTTTTGAGCAGATACCTGGTCATCATACTCTTCAAAGTATACAAGTTTCACCGGAAGCCGGCATCTCGTGTATTTTGCGCCTTTTCCTTTCAAATGAGTTTCAAGTCTTTTTTCGAGATTGTTTGTCCATCCGGTGTATAAGGTCTTATCAGCACATTCGAGAATATAAACATAGCACATTTTTAAATCACCAATAACATTATATCTTAAAATTGAAGCACATAGAAGCTCGAAAAAGAACTCTACTAAAATCTTGACAAACATAAGACAATAAGCTATATTTTAGTTATCTGACATCGAAAAGATTTGAAAAGATTTTTGAGATGGAAGATACAGAAATATATACAAATATTATGTGTGTATAACTGCATCTTCTAGGTGCAGTTTATTTTTTTATGTATTGGAGGAAATAGGTATGGAAACTAGGGTGGCTATTATTGGAATTATTGTTCAAGATGAGAATTCAATTGGATTATTAAATACGGTGCTTCATGAATACGGGAAATACATTATTGGTCGCATGGGTATCCCATACAGTGCAAAGGGCATCAACATTATCAGCATTGCCGTGGATGCTCCCCAGGATGTAATCAGCGCACTTTCCGGTAAGATAGGAAAGCTACAGGGAATCAGTACCAAGACTGCGTATTCCAATGTGATAACAAAATCATGAAAAAAGAAAGATTAGCCGGGACCTTATCATGGCAGTCCCAAATAGCATTAATTATTATTCCCGTTATTACCGTAATAGTAGTAATAGCTATCGGAAGAATGAGCATATCTCCGATTGAGGCAATAAAAACCATATTAAACCATTTTGGAGGCAATTTTGACATCAGCAAGGAGGCGGAGAAGGTAATTTGGACAATCAGGTTTCCGCGTATTTTACTTGCCTTGCTTGTGGGTGCCGGTCTATCTGTTGCCGGGTGTTCGTTTCAAAGCCTGTTTTCCAATCCACTTGCCACGCCGGATACGCTTGGCGTTGCTTCAGGTTCCAGTTTTGGTGCAGCGCTAGGGCTATTGATTGGGCTGAACTTGATAGGAGTCCAGATACTTGCCCTTGTCTGTGGTATAGCAGCTGTAATTCTCACATGGCTTTCTTCGGGCTCTGGTAAAAGAAATAATATGAATACCATCGTATTGGCGGGTATTATGATCGGGTCTCTGTTTACGGCACTCGTTTCCCTTGTGAAATATGTTGCAGATACAGAATCGCAGCTTCCCTCGATTACATACTGGTTAATGGGCAGCTTGAACTCCGCCAACTTCGATTCCCTTGTTCTTGGCGCACCACTGATTATTATTGGAATCTTTGTATTGTTTCTTATTAGGTGGCGGCTTAACATTCTTCCACTGTCAGAGGATGAAGCTAAAGCGACAGGTACCAACATCCGTTTTTTGCGTGTGGTAACAATTATCTGTGCTACGGCCATAACAGCCTCCTGTGTATCCATGTGTGGTCAGGTTGGTTGGGTTGGGTTGCTTGTTCCACATATATGCAGAATGAAATTTGGTAACAATCACCTATCACTTCTCCCTG
>DUTQ01000092.1 GCA_012841995.1 Thermoanaerobacterales bacterium
GTATTTCTCAATTTAACAAACAAGTGTAAAGGGTGCGTGTTGAGATTGTGGTATCAAATTGGTACTTGCCGGTTGAAATTTCCATAATGACTGCATCGGGGGAATATTTATCTTTAAGTATTCAACCGGCAAGTACCAATTTGATACCACAATCTCAACACGCACCCTTTACAACTACATAGAAAACGGAGTATTTCTCAATTTAACTCTTAGTCAATCAATACAAAATCATTTACATAAAGATACTTTTATTGTATACTTTATAATATACTAAAAATCAAAATTTACCCAATTCTGTTAAGGGGGAGTAGTCATTTTATAAAGCCACCAACACGGTTTTACCTGGCTTTATACTCTGACAAATCAGAGGACAAGACCTTTAACATAGTCTTATTGATTATGTAAAGGTCTTTAATTTTATACTAATAAGGAGGGAATACTATATTTAACATATAAATTTAAAAAGGAGGAAAGGTTTTGGGAAAAAATGTATGGCATTCTCTAGAAATTAAAAATATTTCAGATATCCTAGGTACAGACATTCAAACAGGCTTGTCTTCTCATGTGGCTAAAGAAAAATTAAAGACCGAAGGATATAATGAATTAGTTGGCAAAAAAAGTTTAACAATATGGCAAATGTTAATAGGCCAATTTAAAGATTTCTTGATTATTATTCTAATTGTTGCTAGCTTGGTATCTGCATTTATAGGCGAAGTAACCGATGCTACAGTAATTATCCTTATTGTTATATTAAATGCGGTACTTGGCGTTGTTCAAGAAACAAAAGCTAGCAAAGCATTAGAAGCTTTGAAAAAAATGGCTGCACCTGAAGCCAAGCTGATTCGCGATGGAGTTATAACTGAAATTCCAGCTCGTGAGTTGGTTTCAGGTGATTTGGTTTTAATTGAAGCGGGAAATTATGTACCTGCCGATCTAAGACTTTTAGAAAGCGTCAATTTAAAAATTGATGAATCCTCGCTAACTGGTGAATCTGTGCCTGTAGAAAAAAATGCAAATACTATTTTTCAAGAAGAGACCCCCCTTGGTGATCGTGCAAATTCCGCCTTTATGGGAACGGTAGTTACTTATGGACGAGGTAAAGGAATAGTTGTTGCAACAGGTATGAATACAGTTATCGGTACAATTGCCGAAATGCTCGAAACTTATCAAGAAGAAGATACTCCACTTCAAAAAAAACTTGCTGACCTTGGTAAAGTATTAGGTATTGCAAGTCTGGCAATATGTGGCGTTGTTTTTCTATTAGGTTTGGTAAGAGGTATTCCTTTATTGGATATGTTTATGACAGCTGTAAGCCTTGCTGTTGCTGCAATACCGGAGGGTTTACCAGCTATTGTAACAATAGTACTGGCATTAGGTATGCAAAGGATGGTAAAACGACATGCTATAATCAAAAAGCTTCATGCTGTTGAAACATTGGGAAGTACTACTGTTATCTGCTCTGATAAAACGGGAACCCTCACACAAAATGAGATGACGGTAACTAATATTTTTATGAATAATAATTTTTATTCTGTTTCAGGAGAAGGTTACAAACCCTATGGCGATTTTTTTATAAAAGGTGATAAAATCAACCTAGAAGAACACCCTCATCTTAATCTCTTGCTCACAATAGGAGCTCTATGCAATGATTCCAAATTAGAACAAACCGGATCAAATGAATCTGAAAATTCTTGGCGTATTATAGGAGATCCAACAGAAGGTGCGCTCGTTGTTGCTGCAGCCAAAGCAGGGTTGTTTGAGAAAGATCTGTTACAAAAGATGCCCAGAATAAAAGAAATACCCTTTGATTCAGATAGAAAGCGTATGACAACATTTCATCCCGATAATAGTGGGTATGTGGCATATATAAAGGGCGCACCAGATGTAATACTAAATTTATCCACCAAAATATTTAAATCAGGCAAGTCATTACCAATTACTGATGAAGATAAAAACCAAATACTATCAGCTAATCATCATATGGCTACACAAGCTCTCAGAGTATTAGCTCTCGCATATAAGCATTTAGACAAAATACCTTTAGAATCTGAACTGGAAGATGTTGAGAAAGATATGACTTTTGTAGGCTTGGTAGGTATGATTGATCCTGCAAGACCTGAAGCTAAAGAGGCAATTATGACATGCAAAAAAGCAGGTATACGGCCGGTTATGATAACCGGTGATTATAAAGATACAGCTGTTGCAATTGCAAAAGAACTTGGCATGATTGAAGATGAAACAAAAGTGCTAACCGGTACTGAATTAAACATCTTAAGTGATGATGACTTGGCAGAAGCTGCTAAAGAAGTTTCTGTTTATGCAAGAGTATCACCTGTGCATAAACTAAAAATTGTCGATGCCATAAAGAAAAATAAGCATATCGTAGCTATGACAGGCGACGGAGTGAATGATGCCCCAGCTTTAAAAAAAGCAGATATTGGCATAGCAATGGGTATTACTGGTACAGACGTTGCAAAAGAAACAGCTGATATGATTTTGACAGATGACAATTTTGCGAGTATAGTTTCAGCTGTTGAAGAAGGTCGAGTGATATATGCAAATATCCGTAAGTTTATTTTCTTTCTCTTATCATGCAATATAGCAGAAATACTAATTATTTTCTGTGCTATGCTTGTAGGTTTGCCAATACCTCTTAAACCTATTCAGTTGTTATGGCTTAATCTCTTAACTGATGCATTTCCAGCTCTAGCCTTGGGGATGGAAAGAAAAGAACCTAACATTATGGATAGACCTCCACGAAGCCCTGAAGAACCAATTATGGATAAGCGCATGAAAACACAAATAGCAATCCAAAGTATTTTCATGACAGTAGCTGTACTGGGTTCTTTTGTATATGCTCTAAACTTTGTAGATGGCATTCGCATGGCACGGACTTACGCTTTTGCCACTTTGATTTTCAGTGAGTTGTTACGTGCATATTCGTCTAGATCAGAAACACTTTCAGTGCTAAAACTTGGTTTCTTTTCAAATAAACACATGATATTGGGCACATTATCTTCTTTCGCGCTATTGCTTTTAGTGATCTATATACCGTTTTTAAGAACAGTCTTTGATACAACATTCCTATCTCTTAACGATTGGAATATAATTATAGGCTTTGGATTCATCCCGTTTATTTCAGCCGAAATTAGTAAGCTTTTTCTGAAAAAATATTAAAATAAAGGGGATTCTTGTATAATAAAAAAAACAGCCATATGGCTGTTTTTTTATCCTTGTTTCTGTTCTTTTTGACATTTGTTGCAATATCCTAAAAATTTTACCACGTGATCAATTATTTTAAAATCATTACTTCTTTCAATTTTTTGTTCAAGTTCTTCTAACAAATCATCTTCAAACTCATAAACTCTTCCACATTTAAGACATATTAAATGGTGATGCTGATGTTTTTCCCTATCACTTAATTCGTATCTATAACAGCCGTCACCAAAATTTAATTTTTTTATGATATCAAAATCATCAAACAGCTGAAGAGTTCTATAAACAGTAGCAAGTCCTATATCTGGATATTTTGATTTGACAAGTTTATAAACATCTTCGGTACTTAGATGTTTTGATTGATTTTCCAAAAATACAAGCAACGTAGCTCTTCTTTGTGGGGTTAACTTATAATCTTTATCATTTAGTTTTTGTTCAACTAATTTAATTCTGCGATTTTTTTCTTCGGCATTTTCCACTATGTTCCCTCCAAAGAGACTTTGTTTATAACTTTGTTTATACTTTGTTTATAACTTTGTTTATAGTATAGTGAAAATAAAAATCGCTGTCAAGATTACAATTTTATAAATACAGCATTTTCCATGCCATCGATTTTTCTGATACTATTTAATAAGTCGTCAGGGATATTTTCATCAACACCTAATGCCATTACAGCTTTACCTCTATATGCTTCTCTTCCAAGTTGCATATATGCAATATTAATATCGTTTTGGCCTAAAAAGTTTCCTACTTTTCCAACAATACCTGGCCTATCTTGATGAAAAGTTACTAGAATATTTCCATCTGGTATAAGATCAATTTTATAACCATCTACAGCAATAATTCTCGCTTCCCCTGTACCTAAAACCGTTCCAGTGACATAGCCTTCTCCCTTATCAGTGACTACTTTTAAAGTAACTTGATCAGCTACTTCTCCATCTCTACAAATCTTCTTTTCAGCTACCTTAATTCCTCTTTCTCTAGCAATATAGGGAGCATTTACGAGATTTGCAGGGAACTGCAGTATATTTGAAAGGATACCCTTAATTCCAGCAGTAGTAACAGGTTTAACATTCATCCTTTCAAGATTCCCTTCATAAATCATTTCAACTTCACTAACCCTGCCATTTTTCAACTGAACATAGAATGATCCCATTTTTTCAGCTAATTCCACATATGGTTTTATTGTTTTATACTCTTCAGCAGATATACCAATCATATTTACAGGATTTTTAACCATTTCATTGTTCAATACGCGAATTACATCTTTTGCAACTTCTCTTGCAACACTTACTTGAGCTTCTGCTGTTGAAGCTCCTAGGTGCGGTGTAGCAATAACATTATCTAAATCAATTAGAGGACTTTCCAGTGGTGGCTCATGTTCGTAAACGTCTAGGGCACATGCTGCTACTTTCCCAGAAACAAGAGCATCATATAGTGCACTTTCATCTATTATCCCACCTCGAGCACAGTTAATTATCCTTACACCATCTTTCATCATCGAAAATTGCTTTTCACCTATTATATGCCGAGTCTCATCATTAATCGGAATATGAAATGTTATAAAGTCGGACTCCTTTAACACAGTATCTAAATCAGTAACCTTTATATTAGTGTTTTCAACACGATCTTTTATAATATATGGATCATAACCTAATATATTCATGCCAAGACCTATAGCTTTTTTTGCTACATCTTTTCCTATTCTTCCAAGGCCTACCACTCCAAGGATTTTTCCATTCAGCTCAACACCTAAGAATTTGCTTCTTTCCCATTTTTTGTCTTTTAAGCTTTTTACCGCCTGTGGTATGTTTCTTGCCATAGAAGTTAGGAGAGCTATTGTATGTTCACTTGCCGCAACTGTATTACCATCAGGAGCATTAACTACAATGATCCCCTTTCTTGTAGCAGCATCTAAATCGATATTGTCAACACCTACCCCTGCCCTTGCTATAACTTTTAATTTGCTGTTTTCAATTACATCTTTAGTAACTTTTGTTGCACTTCTAACAACTAAAGCATCATATTCTCCTATAATATCTATTAATTCTTGCTCACTTAGGTTTGTCTTAACATCTACTTCA
>DUTQ01000093.1 GCA_012841995.1 Thermoanaerobacterales bacterium
GCATATTCAAGGCCCATGCCTTGACCGCGGTGGCTGCCATGTAAGAGGCTACATGACATCACCGGAGGTGCTGGGATTACCTCAAAAGCTTGATCCACTTGTAACAGATGACAAGGCTGCATGGTTAAAAACCTTCCAAGATCTTACCGGAGTAGTGGATTCAGCGGGTATCTGCCTATTTACCACATTTGCAATAGGGCTTCCTGAAATAGCATCTATGATACGAACAGCTATAGGATGTGACTGCTCTGATGAAGAAGTATTAAAGATAGGTGAAAGAATCTGGAACTTGGAACGCATGTTTAATATTAATGCTGGTTTTACAAAAGACGATGATACTTTACCAGAAAGACTGCTCAAAGAACCTCTACCTGAAGGGCCTGCAAAAGGAAAGGTCGCAGAGCTCCCCAAAATGTTGAAGGAATACTATGAAGTCAGAGGTTGGAACAAGGACGGAGTCCCAACAGATGAAAAACTTTCAGAACTATCCATGAAGTAAATATTGGCAAACTCATCAGTTACAAGGCACAGCCGAATCTTTCTGGTCTGTGCCTTGAGGAGGTGTTTGCATGAGGGTAAAATTCTTTGCCTATTTTAGGGATTATACAGGTGAAAAAGAAATCAAAACACATCATTATCCAACAGTAAAAGAGCTACTTCTATTTCTTGCAGAGGAATATGGAAAGAAGATGCGCGATGCGCTATTTGATGGGCAAGAGATCAGCGGTGAAGTAATAATACTCGTAAATGGAAGAAATATATATTTTCTCGACGAAATAAACACAGAGCTTTGCGATGAAGATGAAATATCAATATTTCCGGTAGTAGCAGGTGGATGATGAGAGAAAGGTTTCGGTGAAAAAAATGTCTGATGAAAAAATTACTACTGATATTAGTTTTACTAAAGAGATATTAACAAAATATCCTAAAGAGCAAAGATATTTACTTGCAATCTTACAGGATATTCAAAGACATTATAAATTTTTACCGAGGAAGTCGCTCTCTATGGTTCAAGAGTATTTTGACATTCCTCTTTCAAGGCTTTACAGCATGGCTACATTTTACAAAGCTTTAAGCCTTAAGCCAAAAGGAGAATATGTAATCAAAATTTGTGATGGAACGGCCTGCCATTTGAGAGGCTCCAATATTATTATCGATGAGATAAAGAAGCTTTTAGATATCGTTCCAGGTGATACTACAAGAGATGGGAGATTTTCCCTTGAAACTGTCAATTGTCTGGGCTCCTGTGCTGCTGCACCAGTTGTAGTGATAAATGACAGGTTTTTTGGCAAAGTCACCCCATCAAAGTTGAAGGAAATAATCGAAGAATATGGAGGCAATGGCGATGAATGATATGGACAAAAAGAGCATTCTCGTTTGTTGTGGGCCTGGTTGTCTCTCAGACAACAGTGACGAGGTTTTAGCCAATTTCAAGCAAAAGCTGCAAGGCCAGGATATAGACATAAAAGCTGTAGTTAAAGGCACGGGATGTCAGGGCCTTTGTGAAATGGGGCCGCTTGTAAGAATTCTCCCTCAAGATATTTTATACTGCAAAGTGCGAGCAGCGGATGTAGACGAGATAATTGAAAAAACTATAATAGGCAATGATATCGTTGAGAGACTTCTTTATCACGACACTGATTCTAAAAAAGGGGTAGTATCATCAAATCAGATCGATTTTTACAGGGGTCAGAAGAAGATTGCATTAAGAAATGTGGGTTTAATAGACCCAAAAAATATTGATGACTATATAGCACAAGATGGATATAGTGCATTAAAGAAGGTCCTTACACAAGAGTCAAGAGAATACGCAATTGATGAAATAGAAAGATCAGGACTCAGAGGTAGGGGAGGAGCTGGATTTCCCACAGGTATAAAATGGAGGCAATGTGCCGAATTTGAAGAAAAACCCAAATATGTCATATGTAATGGGGATGAGGGTGATCCTGGGGCTTTTATGGACAGAAGTATAATTGAAGGAGATCCACACAGTGTAATAGAGGGAATGACAATTTGTGCCTATGCTATAGGAGCAAACAACGGGTTTATGTATATAAGGGATGAGTATTTCCTTGCTATTTCAAATATGACTCATGCTCTAAAGCAAGCAAGAGCTTCGGGATTCTTAGGCAAAAACATATTGGGCTCGGGATTTGACTTTGATATTGAAATAGTAAGAGGAGGCGGAGCTTTTGTATGTGGTGAATCCACAGCTCTTATTGCTTCCATTGAGGGAAGAGTTGGCGAACCCAGGGCAAAATAC
Source organism: Thermoanaerobacterales bacterium (assembly GCA_012841995.1). GTDB lineage: Bacteria > Bacillota > Thermosediminibacteria > Thermosediminibacterales > Tepidanaerobacteraceae > DUTQ01. The sequence goes on from DUTQ01000093.1 coordinate 2,264, forward strand.
ATTCACTCAAACGAGCAGGGTCTTTGGTACAAACCCACTGTTTTAAATAACGTAGAAACCTGGGCAAACGTGCCATTCATCATAAATCAAGGTGCTGAAAGGTTTGGTAAAATCGGCACCAAAAAAAGTAAAGGAACAAAAGTGTTTTCTCTCGTTGGCAAAGTGAAAAATACCGGCCTCATAGAGGTCCCAATGGGAATGCCATTGAGACAAATAATATTTGACATAGGTGGGGGCATAAACGGTAACAGAAAATTTAAAGCTGTACAGACTGGTGGGCCCTCTGGTGGCTGTATACCAGAAGATCATTTAGATATAAACGTAGATTTTGACTCTCTTGCGGAGGCAGGTTCTATGATGGGGTCTGGTGGTATGATTGTCATGGATGACCGCTCTTGCATGGTGGATGTTGCAAGATATTACCTTAACTTTCTATCAGGAGAATCCTGTGGGAAATGTATCCCATGCCGTGAAGGGATTAAAAGAATGCTTGAAATATTAAACGATATATGTTGTGGAAAAGGAAGAGAAGGCGATTTAGAACTGCTTATGGAAATAGCGGAGACCGTAGAAGAGGCATCTCTTTGCGGCCTAGGTAAAACAGCGCCAAACCCAGTTATAACTACTTTAAGGTATTTTAAGGATGAGTATATTGCTCATATAAAGGAAAAGAGATGTCCAGCTGGGGTGTGTAGAGAGCTCACATCTTACCATATTGACCAGGAACTATGCAGGGGATGTGGCCTTTGCAGCAAACAATGCCCACAAGACGCCATAGCAAAACGAGATAAATACTTTGCGATCGACGAGTCATTATGTGTAAAATGCGGAAGCTGTATAGATACATGTAGATTTGATGCCATAAAAGTAGGGGGGCGGATATCGTGCAAATAGTTATAGATGGCAAAACCTGCGATGCAAAGCGTGGTGAATTTCTGTTAGATATTGCCAAAAGGAATGGTATTGACATACCTACGTTGTGCCACCTTGATGCGCTACCTGGCGAGGGTAACTGCCGAATGTGCATAGTCGAAGTCCTTGAAAGGGGCAGAAGCAGGGTTGTAACCTCGTGTATATATCCTGTGAAACGGCCAGTAGAGGTTTTGACAAATACGCCCAAGATAATAAAAATGAGAAAAACCCTTGTTATGTTACTTGCATCTCGTGTCCCGGAAAATGACATGATATATCAGCTGTGTGAACAATATGATGTTAAGCCTCCAATGCGATTTACAAAAGACCCCACTGAAGAATGTATACTCTGCAGGCTTTGTGTGAGAGCTTGTGAAGAAATTAAACTAAATGCCATATCAACAGTTAATAGAGGCATTACAAAGAAAATTTCCACTCCCTTTGATGAGCCTTCTGATACTTGTATAGGCTGTGGGGCTTGTGCTTATGTATGTCCCACAAATGCCATAAAGATCCATGACAAAAATGGAAAAAGGTATATGTGGAATAAAAGCTTTGAGCTCTTAAAGTGCGAAAAATGTGGAGAGTATTTTACAACTCGAGAAAATTTTGAATATGTAAACAAACAGTTAGAGTGTAAAGAGCCCAAAATACTTTGTGATAAATGTAAAAAAACCCAAGCACAGGAGAACTTAAGAGATATATTCTCTACTTATGAAATGTAGTAACGCAGCAAACATGCTTAACTCCGGATTCCATCCGGAGTTTTTTAATATAGGGATAAGAAGGAATTTTGATAAAAACTGTAGAATAATCCAGTAATGGAAGAAAATTGGCTTGAAGTTTATCAAATCAAGGCAATAACGGGGGGGTGGAATTATGCAGCTTCGAAATTGTCCCATCTGTGGAAAGATATTTGTTTACAATGTGAAAAACATGTGTCCTGATTGTGCAAAAAAAGAAGAAGACGATTTTGAAAAGGTCAGAGATTACCTGTACAAAAATCCCGGTGCTACAATTGAAGAGGTATCAGAGCAAACTGAGGTAGATACAAAAAAAGTATTAGAATTTTTAAAAGAAGGGCGTTTAATGCTCAAAAACGAAAACCCAAATCTTTTACGTTGTGAAATATGTGATAGCCCTATTCTGACAGGCAAATACTGTGAAAAATGTTCAAGAGATATGAAAAAACAGCTTAACAATGCCAAAGGCGATTTAAGCAGTCGAAGCAAAATTGGTGGGCAAATTCATCTTTCAAAATACAGGAGAGAAAAGTAGATTAAACATGCAGTAAAACCAAGTAATCTTATGAAATTCGGCCCCAAACGCTTTTTTTATCTAAATACGGTGCTTATTTATTTTTCCTTTTTACCGATATATTAAATAGAGGGGTTTAAAAACTCCAGATTGCTTTTCGAAATATTCA
>DUTQ01000008.1 GCA_012841995.1 Thermoanaerobacterales bacterium
GAAGTGTATCTTATGGCATACATCTTCTCTAGTGGCACTATTTGGGAAGTTGACTGTCTTTGATACTGCATTATCGGTGTATTCTTGGAATGCTGCCTGAAGCTTTATATGCCATTCCGGAGTTATATCATGTGCAGTTACAAAAACTTTTTTCATATCCTCCGGTATATCATCAATTTCTTTAAGTGAGCCACATTCAACTACCTTCTGCATAAGCTCTTCACTGTAAATTCCGCGCTTTTTGAGTTCGGCTTCAAAAAGTGGATGAACCTCTATAAGGCACTGATTGTCCAAAACATGCCTTTCAAAAGCAAGGGCAAATACAGGCTCTATTCCACTTGATGTACCTGCTATAATGCTTATCGTGCCCGTTGGGGCAATCGTTGTTGTTGTGGCATTGCGCAGCTTTATACCTTTTTGCCCATAGATACTGTCTTCCCAGTTTTGAAATACGCCCCGCTCTTCGGCTAATTTCATTGATGCCTTTTTTGATTGGTCTTGAATAAAACCCATGACCTTTTTTGCAGTTTCTACTGCCTCTTCAGAATTATATGGTATTCGAAGCTTTATCAGCATATCAGCAAATCCCATAACTCCAAGGCCAATCTTGCGGTTTGCCTGTGTCATCTTCTGTATCTCTTCAAGCGGGTAGCGGTTTACATCTATCACATCATCCAAAAAGTTCACGGCAGTAAACACCGTATCTTTAAGACCATCATAGTCAACTTGGTTTATACCGTTTACTTCTTTTACAAATTTTGCAAGATTTATCGACCCGAGATTGCAGGATTCGTAAGGAAGCAGTGGCTGCTCACCACAATTATGAGTATATATGCCATTAGCATCAAATGCATTTATGCCAGGAACATTTACGTCATATACTTGTTCTTCATCTAATCTAATGCACTCTACAACTTTAGCAGTAAATCTCTCTCTATCAAGAGAACGAGTGTATGAAGATAGTTTTTCTTTAAGATTGTTCGCTTTTATTGAGTTATTAAAACCAATTACATCATAAAATACCTTAATGTTATCTTTAGATATAACAAGCTCATGACTAGCGGCTACATCATATTCACTGTATCCTTCCTTACCGTTTGGCATATATTTAGTCATAGCAGGCTTTCTGCATTCGTAAATTGTAGTTGAAATTCCAATCCTATGAAGCATTCTTTGTACAGCGTATAAGTTTTCAAGATTATTTTGCCATAAACGTATAGATACTCCTTTTTCCTGCGTTCCAATCACTGTTTTATCTGCATCGAATAAGCCACGTAAAAATCCTTTATAAAATTCGTACCCTGCCATCTCAATTTGTGGAGTTATTTTTTTATCTCCAGGTTTAATTCCAAACTTATATGCTAAATCTCTAATAGGTACAGATTGCATTCTATGTTCTTCACGTGATTTTATTTCTTTTTGGAAACCATTAAAATCACTTCTATGTTGCAATTTCAGAGCAGCCTGTTCTGCAGCATTCATCATAGATAAAGCACCTTCATCATTACCCCATACTGATATTACTGCACAATCAGTTTTAAGAGTCCCATCGCCAATCAGTAATCCTAACAAATATCCTTCATCAAGATTACCTATCCCGTCCCATTTTATACCTCTGTTATTTGATAGTATAATAGTATCTCCAGGTTTTATGGAAGAAGCGGTTTTCCATTCTTCATCAATCTCATATCTCGTTACATTCGAAGCAACTCTAATTAGATGATCATCAGTTACTTTAATCCGGTATCCCCTATCTGTTTTAATGAGAATCAGCGGCTTTATACCTGTTTTGAAAAACCCTCTATCTGTTGTGTTGTAATACTGACCATTTAAAGCTAAACTAATCTCTTTTCCTACTGTTTCACTTACCATAACAGGCCCATGAGATGTAAGTATCCATGTATCACCTGAAACACACGGGTTTGTGCTCTCGATTTCCCCTACATTTGGTGTTGGATTATCTTCATTCATTCTATCTATAAAAACAATCCCAGGTTCACCGTTTTTCCATGCCATGTCCACAATTAGGTCAAAAACTTTCTTGGCCTTAAGCTTGCCTGTAACCTTTTTTGTATGTGGGTTAACAAGCTCATATGTCCCGTCGTTTTTCAGTGCTTCCATGAATTTATCAGTAATTGCAACACTTATATTGAAATTGGTAATTTCCTGATCATCGCTCTTACAAGTAATAAAGTCAAGGATGTCAGGATGATCGACCCTTAAGATCCCCATATTCGCACCCCGACGGGTTCCACCCTGTTTTACCGCTTCAGTTGCAGCATTAAAGACTTTCATAAACGATATTGGCCCAGACGCAACACCACCTGTAGACTTTACAGAAGCTCCTTTAGGTCTCAACCTAGAAAAACTAAAACCGGTTCCACCCCCGGACTTATGTATTAAAGCTGCTGACTTTATGGAATCAAAAATACCCTCCATGGAATCCTCCACCGGAAGTACAAAACACGCTGAAAGCTGCCCCAAATCTCTTCCCGCATTCATAAGTGTAGGTGAATTGGGCAAAAATTTTAGTTCAGTCATAATATCATAGTATTTTTGTGCAAAGCTTTGAACATCACCTGTCTTATATCGCTTTTCCGCTTCAGCTATTGCCACCGAAACCCTTTCAAACATAGTTTCCGGTGCCTCAAAGTTTCCTTGTTCATCTTTCTTTAAATATCTCTTTTGTAAAACTATCTTTGCATTCTCCGTTAGGTTGATACTGTGTTTTTTCATTAAACACCGCCCCATTTTAATAAAATGAAAAACATATGTCAAACCAACTTTCCAACAGTTTATACTTAAATATCATCTGGTGTAAAAAAACAGTGGCCTTCACTAATAACAAGTGGGGCTATCAGCAGTACATTTTAGCCCCAAACAATGTAACAGATTATTAGCATAAAATTAAATTCAACACAATATGTTGAGTTTATAATCGCCATTAATCACAACATATTGTATGTATATTATTATATACCACTATATGTTGTGTTTCAAATTATAAAAACAATCATATGGATATCACAAGTTGTTTTTTCTTGCTATTTCTTCTTTACACGTTTATCTTCGCGGTGTTACTAAGCTGTCATCTTATCAGCTGGCAGCAAAGTGCCACCATGCTCGAAATAAGGGCGACTAGGGCTCAACCGGTAAAAAAACCCGGTTTCGCCAAGTCTTCTTTATCTTCGCGGTGTTACTAAGCTGTCATCTTATCAGCTGGCAGCAAAGTGCCACCATGCTC
>DUTQ01000094.1 GCA_012841995.1 Thermoanaerobacterales bacterium
ATTACTTATTATATGTATAAGATAAACCAGCGAAACAACCACAGTAGTGGAAGTTCGGGAAGCAATTGATGTAAAAAAGAGAGTCCCGGGACTCTCTTTTTTTGTCTTATACTTAAATTGTTTCTGCTACATCTCTGCAAGTTTTCTATATATTTCATAGCGGGCCTTGGCGTCTTGTTCAGCTTTTTCAAAAAGTTCTTCTGCCCTTTCCGGGAATTTCTTTGCCAGAGATGCATATCGAACCTCACCCATTAAGAATTCCTTGAAGGAAGCAGTAGGTTCTTTGGAATCCAATATAAACGGATTCTTGCCTTGCTTTTTCAGCAACGGGTTGTATCTGTAAAGATGCCAATAACCTGCTTCTACGGCTTTCTTTTGCTCTATTTGACTTTGTCCCATGCCTTTCTTAATGCCGTGGTTGATACATGGTGAATACGCTATTATAAGTGATGGGCCGGGGTAGCTTTCCGCTTCTATAAGGGCCTTTATCAGCTGATTTTGATTTGCACCCATAGCTACTTGAGCTACGTAGACATATCCATATGTCATGGCGATTCTGCCCAGGTCTTTTTTCCTGGTTTCTTTGCCTGCTGCAGCAAACTGGGCTATTGCAGCTGTAGGTGTGGATTTTGAAGATTGACCGCCGGTGTTTGAGTAAACCTCTGTGTCAAATACCAGCACATTTACATCTTCTCCGGAAGCCAGAACATGGTCCAGTCCTCCAAACCCGATGTCATAAGCCCAGCCGTCACCACCGAATATCCACTGGGACTTTTTGATAAGGTATGATTTCATTTCATATATCTCATGTAAAAGCTTTTGTGCCTTATCATCATCAGCTTTAAATTGCTCGATGCCCGAGACTATGCCGGCTGCAGCCTCTTTAGTGGCCTTGGCATCATTCATATTGTCAAGCCAAAGTTTGAAGGCGTCCTTTAGTTCTTCAGGTAGATTGTATTCCATGGCCTCTCTTATGAGCATTGCCAGCTTTTCTCTGGTCTGTTTTACTCCCAAATACATGCCTAAACCGAATTCTGCATTGTCTTCAAACAGGGAGTTTGCCCATGATGGTCCGTGCCCGTCTTTGTTTGTGCAGTAAGGTGTTGATGGTGCGCTGCCTCCCCAGATTGAGGAACAACCTGTAGCATTTGCAATCATCATGCGGTCGCCAAAAAGTTGTGTGACCAATTTTGCATATGGTGTTTCTCCACATCCTGCACATGCACCAGAGAACTCCAAGAGGGGCTGCTCAAACTGACTGCCTTTTACTGTTTGTTTGTTTAATGGGTTTTGTTTGTGTGAAAGGCCCATGGCATAATTCCAGTTTTGTATTTGTGATGTCTGTGTTCCCAAGGGCTTCATGACAAGGGCTTTTTGCTTTGCGGGGCACGCGTTTACACATACGCCACAGCCGGTACAATCCAAAGCGCTTACTTGGATTCTAAAGTTTAGCCCGTCAAGGCCTTTGCCTATAGCCTTTTTGGATGTAAATCCTTCAGGAGCATTGTTTACTTCCTCTTGGTTTAACAGGAATGGCCTTATTGCCGCATGAGGACAAACATATGCACATTGATTGCACTGGATACATGTTTCAGGCTGCCATTCGGGTACGTTTATGGCTATGCCGCGCTTTTCGTATGCTGCCACGCCCTGTGGGAATGTGCCGTCTTCCCTGCCTGCAAAAGCGCTTACCGGAAGTTTGTCGCCTTCCTGACGGTTCATTACATCAGCTATGTTCTTTATAAAATCAGGTACATCTTTTTCAGCCACAGCTTCATCTTCCACATCTGCCCATTCAGCAGGAACATCTATTTTAACAATGGCCTCAATACCACTGTCTATTGCCTTGTTGTTCATGTTGACAATGTTTTCGCCCTTATGTCCGTAAGAGGTGACAACAGCCTCTTTCAGGTGTCTTACTGCATCATCAACAGGTATGATGTTGGCAAGCTTAAAGAATGCGGCTTGCATGATCATGTTGATTCGCCCGCCTAGCCCTATTTTCTGGGCAATATCTACGGCATTTATGGTGTAAAATTTGATATTGTGTTTTGCAATATACCTTTTTACTGAAGCTGGCAGTTTTTCTTCCAGCTCTTCAGGGGACCATTGTGTATTGAGCAGGAAGGTGCCTCCATCTTTAAGGCCTGCCAGTACATCGTATTTGTTTATATATGACTGGTTATGGCATGCAATAAAATCGGCGTTGTCTATTAAGTATGTTGAATTTATGGGCTTTTCACCAAAGCGCAAGTGAGAAATGGTTACACCACCGGATTTTTTGGAATCATATGCAAAATATGCCTGTGCGTATAGATCCGTATTATCACCGATAATCTTTATTGCACTCTTGTTTGCGCCGACTGTGCCGTCTGAACCCAGGCCCCAGAACTTACAGCATACCGTCCCTTCGGGAATAGTATTTATCTTGTCTTTTACCTCAAGAGATGTGTTTGTCACATCGTCTATGATGCCTATGGTGAAGTGATTTTTGGGCTCGTCTGCATTAAGATTGTCAAAAACAGCCTTGATATGTGAAGGTGTAGTGTCTTTGGAGCCAAGGCCGTAACGCCCGCCAACGATGATAGGCTTATCTTTTTTGTCATAGTAGGCTGTGCAAACATCCTGGTAAAGGGGTTCGCCTTGAGAGCCCGGTTCTTTAGTTCTATCCAATACTGCAATCTTTTTAACTGTTTTCGGCATTTGAGCCAAGAAGTGTTTTACGGAGAATGGTCTGTAAAGATGGACCTTTAAAACCCCAACCTTTTCGCCTTTAGCCATTAAATAGTCTATAGTCTCTTCTATGGTGTCACATACTGAACCCATAGCTATGATTACTCTTTCTGCTTCCGGGTGACCATGGTAGTTGAACAAGTGATATTCTCTGCCGGTGATTTTGCTTATTTGTGCCATGTATTCTTCTACGATATCCGGAATTTCCAGATAATATGGATTGCAAGCCTCACGAGCCTGGAAGAAAATATCCGGGTTTTGGGCTGTGCCTCTTGTAACCGGATTTTCCGGGTTTAGGCCTCTTGCTCTGAATTGTTTTACGGCCTCATAATCCACTAATTTTTTGAGTTCGTCGTAGTCCATTACTTCGATTTTTTGAATCTCATGAGAAGTCCTGAAACCGTCGAAAAAATGTAGAAATGGCACTCTGCCTTTAATTGCTGCAAGATGTGCTACACCTGCCAAGTCCATGACTTCCTGAACACCGCCGGAGGCCAATAGGGCAAAACCTGTCTGGCGACATGCCATCACATCAGAGTGATCTCCAAATATTGAGAGTGCATGTGATGCTACTGCTCTAGCGGTCACATGAAAAACACCAGGTAAAAGTTCTCCTGCGATTTTATACATGTTTGGGATCATGAGAAGCAGGCCTTGTGAAGCCGTGAATGTTGTTGTAAAGGCCCCTGCAGCAAGTGAACCGTGAACAGCTCCGGCTGCACCGGCTTCAGACTGCATTTCTACTACCTTTACTTGCTGGCCAAAAATGTTTTTTCTTCCATGGGCACTCCATTCATCCATGTGCTCTGCCATAGGGGATGATGGTGTTATAGGGTAAATACTAGCCACGTCAGTAAAAGCGTAAGCCACATGAGCTGCTGCTGTATTACCGTCCATTGATTTCATAACTTTTGACATCTATTAAAACTCCTTTCCTTTATGTAAAAGTTTACAGGTTTTTATATGCACCTGCTTTTCCTTGATATATAGGCTGTGATGCTATTCTCTGTTTTTTGAGATGTTTGGGTATGATTTTTTCCTGTCTCATCATCTGATAAAACTCTTTTATTGAAATATTTGAAATATCTAATTCTGTTTCTGCGTGTTTCCCCCTTTAGTGCTATTTGCACCTTTAATGCTATTTACACCTTTATTTACTATCTTATCACAATTTTAACCAATGTAAATAAGTAATTAGGTAGGGTATAATTGACATTTTATCAGAATAAATTTAACATGACATTATCATAGAATAACTACACATGAATACCTGCCACTATTGACAAATGTGAAAAATGGTATTAATATTGATATGAATAAACATTCATTATGAGCAAAATGATAATAGAGGGTATTTGTGATAATAGAGGATATTTGTATAGATAGAAATTGTCCACATTAAATATGCTGGTATTTTATGAATACTTTTAAGAGGATTGGAGGAATAAAAATGTTTCCTTTCTCAGGCTTTTTTGGTGTCTTTACAGCGATTATTCTTTTCAGTTTGATTTTAAACATATTGACTAATGTCTTTGGCACATTTCGTAAACATTTGGAAAAGAAGAACAATGATGATTTTGCAGAGACAGA
>DUTQ01000095.1 GCA_012841995.1 Thermoanaerobacterales bacterium
ACAAGTGAAAAGGTTATAGTTAATGAAAGTTCTTTAAAGAGCGTTTTTGTTATACCCTCAATGAAAACTATGGGCAGGAAAACGGCGATTGTCGTAAGAGTTGACGCAGCAATAGCAAGGCTTACCTCTGATGCACCAACCTCTGCAGCCTCAACTCGCCCTTTCCCCAGTTGCTGATGTCGATAAACATTTTCTAGCACCACAATGGTATTATCAACCAACATACCGACACCCACAGCCAAGCCACCCAAAGACATCAGGTTTAAACTGATACCCATAAAATACATTATTACGAACGTAGCAATAATTGATATGGGAATTGAAACAGCTATAATAAGCGTTGACCTGATATTGTGCAGAAATACGAATATGATAATAATAGCAAGTATTGCACCCTGAATGGCATTGGATTTTACGGTGTTTATAGCACGGTTTATAAAATCAGACTGATCGAGTATCTCATACATCTCGATATCACCTGGCAACCTTTTTTCTATCTTATCAAGTTCCTTTTTAACCGTTTCTGCAACTCTAACGGTATTGGCGTCACTTTGTTTTTGTATGAGAATCCTCAAACCCTGTTTTTCGTTTATACGGGCATATGTATTCCGGTCTTCAGTCCCATCTTTAACCTCTGCAATATCTTTTAAATATACAATTGCCCCCTGCCTGTTTGCCACAATAAGGTTTTTAATTTCATCTACATCTTCAAACTCACCAGAGGTTCTAACTAATAATTCTCTTCCACCGTAATCCACTGAGCCTCCGGGTATACTCATGTTTTGCAGTTTTAGTGTCTCTGTTACCTGATTTATGGATATACCATAGCCTTCCATTTTATCTGGCATTAAAAATACCCTGATCTGGCGTTCCACGCCTCCGACAATTCTAACAGCAGATACGCCCTCAAGTCGTTCAATGGGTTTTACTATTTCATCTTCAGCAATCTGTTTTAATAATGTGTCGCTTCTATCGCCAAGCAATCCCACTACTAAAGCAGGCATAAGGGACGGATCCATCTTTGAGACTACAGGCTCATCTGCTCCATCCGGCAGAGTCTTTTTCGCAAGGTCCAGTTTCTCTCTGAGCTCCATTGTAGCTATATCAAGGTCTACGCCCCAGTTAAATGTCACCTCTATAACGGAAACGTTTGGATCACTTGTAGATGTTATACTCTTAATATTTTCTGCACTGGAAATCATCTTCTCAACAGGCTTTGTCACCATTGACTCTACCTCTTCAGAAGTCGCTCCAGGATATGTTGTTATAACAACAGCAATAGGGAATTCAACATCAGGAAGTAGGTCTATATTCGTCTTTCCCAGAGAAACAAAACCCAAGATGATTATTATTATGACAGCCATTATTGTTGTAACTGGTCTTTTAATTGAAAAACTTGGTAGTGACAATTTTTACACCTCACTTCTGGATTTCTACTCGAGCTCCATCACTGAGCAGATTTTGACCTTCAATTACTAGGATTTCTCCTTCAGAAAGGCCTTCTGTTATTTCTACTTTGTCTTCCTGACTTACACCCAGTTGTACAAGTTTTTCTTCAGCCTTACCGTCTTTTACTACAAACACTGTATTTCCATGTTTTTTGATAAGCACAGCGTCTTTAGGAATCATGATAACGTTTTCCTTTTGGCCAAGTTTTAGATTTACCTCTGCAAACATTCCCGGCCTCAATCTATGCTCATCATTATCAAGCAAAATCTTAACTTGGAAAAGTCTAGTCTGATCAGCGGCAGGTGAAATTGTCGATATTGTTCCTTTACATTCACTGTCTTCCCCTATTGCGGAAACAAAAACATCCATCTCTTCACCTATTTCAAGATGGCTTACTGCTTCTTCAGATACACTTACCACTGTTTCCACTTGGTCGATATTCACTATAGTCGCAAGCGGATATCCGGCAGAAGCCATTTCTCCAGGTTCAATCATCTTGGCAGAAACAACACCTGATACAGGTGCATTTATAACTGAATTTGCTATATTAGTTTTTATAAGCTGAATTGCAGCCTCAGCCTGAGCAACTTGTGCCTTCAAGGCTTCCACATTGCTTGGAACTCTACCTTGAGTAAGGTTAAGTTGAGTTTTAGCCGTTTCGTATTGAGTTTTAGCTACATTGTATTTAAGTTCCATTGCATCAAAAGACTGTTTGGCAATAGCATCAGCTTCATACAAAGCCTTATACCTGTCATAATCGGCCTTTGCATTTAAATAATTAGCTTCAGCCTGCTCCAGCGATGCCCTTACTTGTTCTACCTGTTGTGGCAGCACACCGCTTTCATTTGCTTTCAAATTTGCCCTTGCAGCTGCTGCAGCAGCTTCAGCCTGCATAAGCTGTGCTTGCAATTCGTCAGTCTCCAAAAATACAAGAGGTTCTCCTTTTTCTACATAATCCCCAACTTCCACATTTACAGCAGATACACGCCCCGGAATCTTGCTTACAACATTGACTTCATTACCAGCTGCAATCTTACCTGTATACTTTACCATGTCATCGATAGTGCCTCTTTCTACCTTAATTGCTTTTACCGGTATAGCCTCATCCTTGATTTCCTCCTCCTTTTTCTTACCGCAACTTACTAATGATACGACAATGATTACCAAAATTAGGGATAAGGCCACTAAGTAGTAAAATCTTTTTTTGTTGTGTTGCATTGTTAAAACCTCCAAACATAAACTTTTGTAAGAAATGTAATAAGTTTATCCAGAACTGAACGGTCAGTTCTGTAGATGGACAAAAATATAAGCGTGATTATAATTTTTCATTACTTTTTATAATCACCCTCAAAAATTTTACTACGCTGCAGGGCATAATAACTTATTTTAAGTCTTATGCCTAGAAGCTTTGCCTTGCATGGATTTTATCAGTAACATGCTTGGCTTAAATAGCAAGTGATTACTTACTTTTTTAAGTATATATCTAATGTAACACAATGTCAACGTTGGTTTGTACAAATAAATATGCCCCATATAAGCCTTATAATTTTCTTGTGGAACAAATGACCAAATTTTGTTAATACCTGCCTAGATAAGCGCTTTTCCAACATCAAATATAGTTATATAGATCATAACAGGTATACTCATCCAATCAAGCTATGCCATTGATGTAATGCCAAACATAGCAATTAATTCCCCTTTTTTCAACAATTAATCAAGTCTCTTGGGGTGTTTGTAAGTAACTCATATCCGGTGTCAGTTATTAGTACCATATCTTCAATCCTTGCTGCACCTACCCCTTCTACATATATTCCAGGCTCGATTGTAACCACCATGCCGGGCTCTAGAATCATTTTCCTACCTTCATCTATTATTGGCTCTTCATGTTCATCAAGCCCTATGCCGTGACCTGTTAAATGTGGAAAAAAGTCTCCATAGCCATTTTGTATAGCTACATTTTTGGCTATTTTATGTATGTCTTCAGCTATTACGCCTGGTTTTAATGCTTTTAGGGCTTCTTGTTGTGATTCATATGCTGTTTTAAATAGGTGTTTTTGTTTTTCGGAAAGATCTCCTAATGAAAATGTACGGGTTATGTCGGAGCAATAGCCCTTATAGATACAACCCATGTCAAAGATTGCCAGTTCACCTTTTTTAAATTCCTTTTCGGTAGAAAATCTTTGGGGAAGCCAGGCGTTCTCTCCTGTCATGACAAAGGGTTCAAAGGACAGGCCTTCTGCACCGCTTTTCATCATTACATCTTGAGCAATTGCTGAAATTTGGTATTCCTTTATTCCGGGCCTTAATGATTTTATTGCTTCATTCATGGCCTTATCGGCAATTTGTGCAGAAATTCTGATTAGTTCGATTTCCTGCTTGTCTTTGATTGCCCGCAATCTAAGTAAATCGCTTTCTACGTTTATCAGTTGTGCATTTGTTTCTTTTTTTATTAGTGTTTCTCTTTCCATGTTAACTTGCGAAAATTCTACACCTATTCTTTTTATATCTCTACCTGCAAGTATTTGTTCCAATGGTTTTAGATAGTTGGGGTCATCTTCTGGGAATTTTTTTATATTTTTTATCCAGCATGTTTTTTTGACTCTTTTGTAGTCGAGTACAGGGATTAGGAATTCTATATCTCTATCTTTTGATACAAATAATATTGAGAAGGCTGCGGTATTAAACCGCAAACCAGTAAAATATCTTATATTGGCTCTGCCTCCCAATATTACTGCATCCAGTTCCTTTTGCTCAATGAGTTTTATCAGTTTATCAATTCGTTTTTCAAAGTTCATTTCAAGCACCACCTAATTCATTAAAAATAAATGCTCTAGACACTTACTTATTGTTTAATTCTTCTACAGGAACATAGTCTAGATCATATCCAAAGTATCTGGGCCCACATAATTCTATAGCCTTTGGTGTCCTCATTCGTTCATGTGCAGGAATTAAAACAACGCTCCCTCTATATCCATACTTCATAATATCAGTGCGGATAGGTTCCCCAGTTTCAGAATCAACGATTATAATCAAATCAGGAGGCATACATTTAACTTCGCCATCTATTCTTATATTTAGCCACTCATTTTGAAAATCTACCTCTGCTTTACTTCCTTTATAATCATCAAGACCTTCCATTATAATTCGCCCTGAACTAAAGCCCTTTGTTGTTTCTCCGCCAAACTCTCTCACTATATCAACGATCTTGCCTTTAAACACTTTTTTACCATTTACATTTCTAGTGTTTTTTAAGCTGTTGAGCATCTCTTCTACCGGATCAAGGTGTTTTGATCTTGCACGCAATACCGCTTTCCCTAATTCCCATGCTATTGTTTGTGAATTAAGGATAGAAGCATCTTTAACTTGCTTTCCTGTCATTGGATATGAAACCAACCAAGAGTTTCCTCCATAGCTCATCGCTGCTCTTCTTGCTATTCTTTCAGCTAAAATATTATCATTGATTGTATCTACAATTGTAACATGCCCTCTTTCATCTCCTGATGCAGCAGGTGCGGCATTTATGCCTTGTGCCGCCCATGATGTCATTTGAATTTCAGGAAATGCCCTATTCATACCATCAACATCAATTACCGGAATACCTAATTCACCCGCTGCCGCATATGCAACAGTTGAATTTACACCACCACATTCAAAGGGAATAACTGCATCTAATTGTTTTCCTATATAATTTTCAAGTTTTTTTATTGTTTTATTTATAACATCATATGATGGAGGTTTTTCAGTAAGTACAATCGGTGCACCCACAGCATGTGGAGAAGCAACAAAGATATCATCTGGGATATCCATTGGATCAACCATCACAATGGTCTTGCCTTCATCTAATGCTCTAAGTGCCCACAAAAGTCCAATTTCAGGATCTCCTCCACCTCCAGTTGCCAATATTGCAGCACCAAGATTCATTTCAATTATAGATTTTTTATCCATTACCGTGTAATTATCTATACCCCATTCTTTTAACCTATTAAATATTTTCTCACCAGGCATTCAAAATACCTCCAAATATTATTAATAATATAATAAATTCCCCGGTTTATTTTTGAAAGCCACCTCGTGGTGGCCTTCAATTGAGCTTTTTTTTTAAAAGATTTTACCTTTGACTTTTATGCGGATCTTTTCGCGTTTGCCGGGCATATATGCAAATGGTATTTCTTCAACATCTAGTATCTCTACGCTATCTCTTATAGCTCCGGCCTTTTCAGCTTCGTCTTTGGCCTTCTCAACGACTTTTTCTATTGCAGTATCTCTATCTTCTATCTCAAGATCTGCTATTCCTTCAGCGTATGCACCTATCTCTGCTATGGTCGTGCCTATTGCTCCACATACTTCAAAGTGCGATGGTGATACTACGTCTGATACTCCTTGTAGGTTTTTCTTGGGCACTACCATTGCGCCTCCACCTATGAATATTGCTTTTGTATCCCCTGCTGCTGTCTTCATCTGGTCTATTGCAACTTCGATTGTTTCCTTTATTTTCTGATGTGCTTGTTCTACAAGGCCCTTGTCCAATGCTTTTACTTTGTCTATACATGGTGCAAAATCTGTGTCAAATATATCTAGTTTCTCATCTATTATGTCTGTCGCAACTCCTATATCGTGTGTTGTTATTATTGGCCCTCCAAAGGATTTACCTAGTCTTACCAGGTTATGCCCAACGCTTTCAGGGCCAAGGCCTATGACTTGGTTTCCTTTTGTTTTGACCATTGTGCCTCCACCCAATGCGATTGACATTAGGTCAGGGCATCTTATGTTTGTCTTTACTCCACCTATTGTTACGGTTATTGAAGATTCTCGTGGAAATCCGTCTACTATGTAGGCTACGTCGGTGGATGTGCCTCCTATGTCTACTACTACGCCGTTGTCTACACCAGATAGGTATACCGCTCCTCTTACGCTTGCTGCAGGGCCGGATGCTACTGTGAAGATCGGGTAGTTTACTGCATAGTCGGCTGCCATTACTGTGCCGTTGTTTTGTACTATAAATAGTGGTGCTGTTATGCCGCGGTCTTTGGTGGCTTTCTTTAATGCTTCTATCGCTGTCCTCATTACGTTTATTACCGATGCGTTGAGTATTGTTGAGTTTTCTCTCTCAAGTATAGATATCGAGGCTATATGGTTTGATAGTGTTATATGGATATCTCCTAGTTCTTCTCTTATTATTTCGGCTGCTCTTTCTTCTTGGTCAGGTATCATGGGTGAAAAAACACCGGTTACTGCTACAGAGTCCACTTTGCCTTTTATTTTCTTACATGCATCTCTTATAGCATCTTCATCAAGTGGCACTATATCTCGGCCGTCATATTCTTTGCCACCTCTTACTATGAACATGTTTTCTTTACCGCCAATTGCCTCTTTTAAGTCTTCCGGCCAACCGGTAAGTGGCGGAATGGCTGTAGTTGCTGGAGCACCTAACCTAAATATACCTACTTTGTTTAGGTTTTTTCTTTCAATTATTGCATTTGTAGTATGTGTTGTTCCCAGTGATACCATAGCTATTTCTGACGCATCGGCTTTTTCGCTTTTTAATAACACATCTAGGGCATTTACTATCCCTGTCGTTACGTCTTCTGTTGTAAGAGATTTTACTTTAGATAAAACTTCTCTCCCTCTCATCATTACTCCGTCTGTAAATGTCCCGCCAACATCAAATCCTATTCTTATATCTTTCAAGTCTTTTTCCTCCTTTGCTAATCCCATAACCCTTTTATTTTGTAATCGTCTTGTAAGCCCCATTCTTTGATTTCTGAAATCATTGGAGATGTATAACCTCCAATTTTACTGTGTGACCATCCAAATTTGTCCTTGAGTTCAGCTAAAAATTCAGCATATTTAAAAGGTGCCACAATAGCATCTATTACAGGAACATTTAAGTATTCCTGAAGTTCTTTATAAAATCCAAATTGAATCGTACAGCCTAATACAATTACCTCTGCTCCATCTTTTTCTACAGCTTCCTTTGCAAGTTGTTTCATTCTTCTGGTGGTTTCTTGTTCATCGGCATGTAGCTCTAAAACACCAAGATCGAGTGATTTGAAAGATGCTAACTTGTCTTTTAAACCATAAGAAACAATATTATCCATCATTTGCGGTATGCATAGTCTTTCAGTTACTATCACTGAAAACTTGTGGCCTAATGTGGCTGCAATATGCCCACCTGCTTCACAAGGAGCAGTAACTATCATGTTGTCCACTATAGACCTTGCATCTTGAAGGGCTAAATCATAAAAACAGCCAATCACAGCAGCATCGAATCCGTCCTTTTCTGCTTTCTTTATTATATGTAAGATATCAGCAAGCACCAGAGCTTCATAATATCTATACTCCAGATGTTTCGGACCTTTTTCTAATGATACAACCTCAATTTCATTTTGAGGCTGCTTTATTTCCTCTAATGCCTCTTCAATTGGCTCATCGAAACTATTGTTACCTATAGGGTTAATCCATAATATCTTTGACATATAGATCCCTCCTGTTAAAAATCAAACTCATTTTCCTTTTCAGGGTTTACCATATAAATCTTTTTCGGTACTCTTGACTCTAAACTGGAATCTGATGGAGCTGTAAGCTCAATTAAAGTCATATCTGCTGCAAGCTTATCCAGTGCTTCCTCTAGTTTATCATCACCTTTTAAAGCATCGACTATTGTCTTTCTTTCAGCATAGGGATTATCCCTAATGTATTTTATAATTGACTTTTCAATATCACTAAATGCCATTATGCTTCCTCCTCATTTAATTTTTCTACAGGAACATAATCCATATCATATCCAAAATACCTTGGGCCAAATAGTTCAAGGCCTCTTGGAGTCCTCATCCTATCGTGAGCCGGGATTAAAACTACACTTCCTCTGTATCCGTATTTCATTATATCGGTTCTGATAGGCTCACCGGTTTCAGGATCAACTATAGTTATCAAATCCGGTGGCAGGCATCTAACCTTGCCATCTACTCTTAAACACAGCCATTCATTCTGAAAATCCAGTTCTGCCACACTGCCTTTATATTCTCCTATACCTTCCATCTTTACTCTTCCTAAACTAAAGCCTTTTGAAGCCTCACCGCCAAATTCCCTTCCTATATCTACTATCTTACCGGTAAAAACTCTCTTGCCGGTCACATTTCTGGTCTTCTTTAGGTTGTCCAACATTTCTTTTACCGGGTCTAAATGCTTTTGCCTGGCATAAAGTACCGCTTTCCCTAATTCCCATGCAATGCTTTGTGAGTTCGGTATAGATGCCTGTTTTATTTGTCTTCCATTCATAGGATATGCAGCTATCCACGAATTGCCGCCATAAGCCATGGCAGCACGTCTTGCCAAGTTTTCAGCCATTCTATTGTCATCTTTAGCATTAATTATAGTAACGGTTCCTCTTTCATCACAAGATGCCAGAGGCGAGGCGTTTACACCATTTGTAACCCATGAAGTCATTTGCAGCTCCGGGAAGGCTCTATTCATCCCATCAACATCTATTACCGGAACACAAAATTCACCTGCTGCTGCATATGCAACAGTGGAATTTACGCCACCACATTCGATAGGTATTGTAGCTTCTAACTTTTTGCCAAGATACTCCTGAAGCGTTTGAATGGCATTGTTTAACACATCATAAGATGGTGGCTTTTCCGTGAGCACTACCGGTGCTCCAAGGCATGCAGGGCTTGCTGCAAATATCTCATCAGGTATGTCCATTGGATCTATCATAACTACCGTCTTTCCCTCATCTAAAACCCTGTATGTCCACAAAAGACCAATTTCAGGATCCCCTCCACCTCCAGTTAAGGAGATAACCCTCGGTGCGTC
>DUTQ01000096.1 GCA_012841995.1 Thermoanaerobacterales bacterium
ATAAAATCAGCATAGAAGATCTGGGATTCTTTGATAAAAAATCAAACCATATGCTACTGTATTTGTAATCGGGATCTTGTTTCAGCATCGCAAGCGTCTCCCGGATGCCGGCTTCAGCTAAATAACAGGCCTTGGTCTGATCAGCTAAATAGCTTGCCATCAAGGTCTCGTTTGTTATCATTTCCAGTATTGCCAGACCAATGATTAGTAAAATAGATATAGTAAATATTACAACTAATAGAGCAGACCCTTTTTCTTTAAAATTCTTATGAAATTTGTACATAACTGTCACCTATGAACTTATTTTGATATTATTGTAACTTTGTACTAACTTTCCGTCAATCAAATACACAGCCAGCAGATGACTTTTAAACCTTTTTGTGTTACTATCGACATAGATTTAAATACACGTTTATTGAGTTCCCGGAATATCGCAAGCTCAAACACATAAGTGCAAATTCCACTTTATCTGCTAGGAGGGGTAGCATGAGTCCTGCTTTATTTGAGCAAGAATATTTAATACATTCTTATGAGGTAGATTGCAAAAAACGAGCACTTATTACAAGTTTGATGAACTTTCTCAACGATGTTGCCATGCGACAAAGTGAACAATTGGGAGTTGGCATTGATTACCTCAAAGGGAAAAAAGCAGCATGGGTACTTTATAAATGGGATATAAGAATACATAATTACCCCATGTTCAATGAAAAGATCACTGTAAAAACAGCTCCACACTCCTTTAGAAAATTTTATGCATACCGCAAATTCGAAATGTTAAATAAAAACAAAGAAAAATTGGTAAGTGCCAATTCAGTATGGCTTCTGGTAGATACACAAAAGAAAAGACCGATAAAAATAACTAAAGATATGTATAAAGCCTATCAAATATCAAAAGATTTTGATGAGCCTCTTGAAATCGGTGAAATTGGACAACTCACTTCATTTGATATGCAAAAGAATTTTAATGTGAGATATAGTGATATAGATACAAACAGCCATGTAAATAATGTAAAATATGCCGCATGGTCTTTAGAAACTGTGCCTTTGGATATTATCCAAAATTACACAATGACGAATTTAAAGATAGCTTACTTAAAGGAAACCACCTATGGGAAAACTATTAAGGCTTTAACACAAGTTTTAAGTAAAGGCGAAAAAGTTATTTGTTTACATAAAATTGTTGATGAAGACAATCAAGAACTCTGTCTTCTTGAAAGTGTTTGGGGAAAATAGGAACTTTATAAAAATATAGATATGTAGGAGGTCAATATGAAGGTAGGAATTGTTGGTGCAGGAAATGCAGGTAAATTGTTTTTAAAGACATTAATTGATATCGAGACCGAAGGCGAAGTTAATGTGGTGGGAATAATGGATATAAACCCTGAAGCACCGGGATTAGCTTTCGCAAAACAGCATAAGATACCGACCTATACCGATATGAAGTTGTTTATGAAAAACGATATGGATTTGATACTCGAGCTAACCGGCAGTGCCTCGGTAAAACAAGAAATTTCAAGCCTAAAAAAAGACAGTACACACCTCATGGATTCTCATGCAGCCAGATTGACGTTTCTCCTTTCTCAACACCAGCAAAAATTATACGAGAAATTAGAGCAGTATATTAAATACATTGAATCGTTAATGAAAAGCATGGCAGACAATATCTCAAAAATCAATGAAACGGTTGAAACAATAGGCGTCACATCGGAAAAAATCATCGAATCAGTAAACCGCTCAACAGAGAGCATAAATGAGACTGATAACATAGTAATGATTATCAATGACATAACTTCGAGAATTAAAATACTAGGTATAAATGCTTCAATTGAGGCCGCCAGAGCAGGAGAACACGGAGCAGGGTTTTCAGTTGTGGCAGAAGAAATAGGTAAGCTTACCGATTCCAGTAAAAACGCCACTTCTGATATAACATCATTAATTAAAAAAATTAAACAAGACATTTCTGGCTTGGCAAACATTACCGAGAATTTAGATGCTATTTGTAAAAAGCAAAATGAAATAGCTCATTCCTTGACTGATGATAACTTAAAAATGGAAAAGGTATTAAGTGAAAAATAATTTGAGTTGCTGGATATGGCGTTTATTTAGAGAAAGGACATCTTCCCATGGAAAGACATACACCGGTAAAAAACATCGGAATACTTGCACATGTGGATGCGGGAAAAACAACTTTAACGGAACAGCTTTTACATAAAACAGGTGTTGTAAAAAATCCTGGCAGTGTAGATAAAGGCACTACTTACACCGATAGCTTGGAAGTTGAAAAACAGCGTGGAATTTCTGTAAAAGCTTCTGATGTGAATTTTACGTGGAAAGATGTAAATATAAATATAATCGATACACCGGGACATGTGGACTTTTCCGGTGAAGTGCAAAGGGCCATTAGGGTATTGGATGGTGCTGTGCTCTTGATTTCAGCTGTGGAAGGAGTAGAGCCCCAGACTGAAGTGTATTTTAATACCTTAAAGACTATGAAAACACCCACGATAATTTTTATAAATAAGATTGACAGGGTAGGGGCTGATGCTCTACGCGTGCTAAACGAGGTACAAAACGTTTTGACATGTTCAGCTGTGCCCTTGGAAATATGTGATTTAGAAAACCCCCAAGAGTTGCAAGTTGAATCGATTTTTCAAGAGAAGTTTAAAGGCAACAGGCATATGGAATACTTATTGGAGACTATGGCTGACAAAGATGAGGAGCTTTTGCAAAAATATTTAGAAGAGGAAAACTTAAGCTTTGAATTCATATGGGACAAGCTAAAGGCCTTGATAGCAGGAGGAGAGATTTACCCTGTAATCTACGGTGCTACCTTAAAGGGAATCGGAGTGCTTGAGCTTTTGGACTTGCTCATAGAAGTAATCCCTTTTGCACCAGATATAAGTGATGATGATTTGTCCGCATTAGTTTTTAAAATCCATCACGACAGCTCCCAGGGAAAAGCTTCATATGTTCGGCTGTTCAGCGGTAAAATCCGAAACCGGGATGTATTATATAATCACTCTAAAGGCATGAATGAAAAAGTAACCCAAATAAAAAAACTTCAGGGGATAAAGGAAATCGATGTGGATGAAGTGCATGCAGGGGAAATTGCCCGGGTTTTCGGATTATCAAAAAGTGTTGTAGGAGATGTACTGGGAAACCCACTGGGTATCCCTGATGCTACTACAAATATAGCCCTCCCTCTTATGACTACCCAAGTATTTCCAAAAGTCAAAGAGGATTATATGAAAATGGTTGAGGCCTTTTTAGAGTTGGAGGAAGAAGATCCCCTGCTTAACGTAGAGTGGGTTAGGGAAAAAAATGAACTGCATCTTCAAATTATGGGAACCATACAGCTGGAGATTTTAGAGAATATACTAAAAAGTCGATTCGGCATACAGGTGTTTTTTGGCAAGCCTTCGGTAATATACAAAGAAACCCCAAGCTCTGATGGGATAGGTTTTGAAAGGTATACGATGCCAAAGCCCTGCTGGGCTGTGGTTAAATTTGAAATTAAGCCTTTGCCCCAAGGTTCTGGTTTAGTTTATGAGTCAAAGGTGAGAACGGAAAAAATAAAACAGAGATATCAAAATGAAATTCAAGAACAACTGCCTATTACTCTTAAGCAGGGATTATACGGTTGGGAAGTTGTGGATTTAAAGGTCACCCTGATAGACGGAGAAGATCACGTGATGCACAGTAATCCGGGAGATTTCCATATAGCCACCGCCATGGGAATAATGAACGGTTTAAAAAATATAGGCACAACATTATTGGAGCCAATCATTGGCTTTAGGATATCTGTGCCTGAAGAAATAGGTGGAAAGGTTCTAAATGATATTGTCAACATGAGGGGAAACTTTCATAGCACAGAAGTTTCAAAAGACACTTTTACCGTAGAAGGCAAAATGCCGGTAGCTACTTCCCTGGATTACCCCGTAAAACTTGGAATAACCTCTCACGGGAAAGGTGTTATGACTACAAAGTTTTCGGGCTATAGCCCCATACCTTTAGAACTTGGAAAGAAACGAGAAAGAGTCGGTGTAAATCCTCTAGATAGAGCAAAATATATCTTGTATGCAAGAAATGCAATAAATTAATCTTTCTTTTCCCAAGTTTAAACCTTGTTAACAGTGAATAATCGGGAACCGTCTCCAAAAACTTTAAAGTGCTTGGCATCATTTTAAGTCCTTGAACAATTGAAATACATATGTTAAGATTGGCATATAAATAAAATATGATTAAGCGCTAGGGGTGCTAGATAGACTAGCTGAGATAAAGACTCGATAATGTCTTTAACCCTTAACCTGATCTGGATAATACCAGCGTAGGGAAGTTATATTTCTTTAGGTCATTAGCATAAATCCTTATTCTGGGGTTTATGCTTTTTAATTTATTATTTTAAGATACCATATATTACATTGAAAGGCGGATATTCATGGATACGAAGAAACTCACCTTATCTGCTCTACTTATAGCCATAGGGACATTAACCGCCCACATTCTTTATATTCCCGTAGGTGTTGCAAAATGTTTCCCTATACAGCACGCGATTAATATACTATCAGCCGTAATACTCGGCCCTTGGTATGCAGTTGCTAACGCATTTTTAACTTCTCTTGTTAGAAATATACTCGGGACAGGTTCTTTATTAGCCTTCCCAGGTAGCATGATAGGTGCTCTTTTAGCAGGCATACTGTATAAGAAAACTGGCAAACTGATAATGGCCTCACTTGGTGAAATACTAGGCACTGGGTTTCTGGGCGCATTAGTTGCATATCCGATTGCAAAGCTTGTCATGGGTAAAGATGTGGCTATTTTCTTCTTTATCTTGCCTTTTATGGCGAGCACGATTGGCGGCACAATAATAGGTAATGGATTGTTAAAGATGTTGATTTCATGTAAATTGGAGCTTTTTAAAAACACAATAACTACAAATAAATAAATTTGGAGTTGACATTTTTAGAGTTTATGCATATAGTATTAAAATAGAATTCAATATCAATATAGGCAATGATGGAGAAGATAAGCATTGAAACTGTAAATGCAGAGAACCGGGTTTGGTGTGAGCCGGTTTTACAAGACGATGTGTATATTCGCTCCCGAGCCTTTGCTCTAAAC
>DUTQ01000097.1 GCA_012841995.1 Thermoanaerobacterales bacterium
ATGACATCATAGGCACGTTTGTTGTGGCTATACAATATCTTAGGAAAGTCATATATGTTTTTCATTTCTGCAATGTCCATGCCGTAATCAGTATCTGCTAACAATTTGAGGACCTCTTCAGCCCCCTCTGCATCAAGCATCTTATCAAAATCCGCTTTACCGAGGAGTTTAGTTTCTAAAGCCTTAACCCGGGCAGATGCGTATAGGAAATCCATATCCCTGGCCATGACATCACTCCTCGAATAATATTTTGGCTATTTCTGCTTCCATGTCTTCTCTCTGTATTTTCATAAGAGCGTCAAAGGTATTGTTTATCTGCACATCCTTTGATTTTAAAATAAACCCACCTAAACAAGGAATCTTTGTCTTTGCAAGCTTTAGTTCGCCTGCCTTCCCCTGTTCTTTCAAAGCTTTATTCACCTGTGATAAAAGCTCTGGGGTTATCTTGTCACTATCCTTCTCACAAATTATTACCTCTTCATCCCCGGTAATAGCACTTTCAATGAGCATATTGTAAATAAGTTTATTATAAACATCGGCATCAAGAGATGCCATGTCTTGCTCGACCTTTTTAAAAACCTGATCTATCATTTTCTGTTTTGCATCCAATAATCTTTTGCGTTCTTCCAACCTGGCTATAGAAATAATCTTTCGTCTTTCTTCTTCTGCCTGTTTCTCGGCCTTTTCAACAGCTTGTTCTTCTACTTCTTTACACTTAATCTTTCCCTGTTGAAGTATGGCTTCAACTTCTCTTTTGGCTTCATCTATAATCTTTTCTTTCTCATTTTGGGCTTCCTGTAGGATCTTTTGTTTAATTCTTTCAATACCCTCCATATTATAATGCACTCCCCTACAATTCTATACCGAAAATCATTAATATGGAAGCCAGAAGAGCTAGTACAGCATAGGTTTCAACCATGGCTGCATACATGATGCCTTTAGCTAATTCTTCGGGGCGTTTTGCAATGATACTCACACCAGCCGCTGCCGCTCTGCCTTGGGATACAGCTGATAACAACCCCACAAAAGCTATCGGAAGTGATGCTCCCAGTAGCAACAATCCCTGATATGGGCTTAAACTCACCAAATTTCCTCCTAATAGCCCAATTTTTTGCATGATGATAAATCCAGTTAAAAGGCCATAAATACCCTGGGTTCCGGGAAGTGCCTGCAGGATAAGTGTCTGACCAAATTTACTCGGATCTTCAGTAATAACACCTGCTGCGCTTTCACCGACAATTCCTACCCCTTGAGCTGAACCTATTCCAGGTAGAAATACCGCTAAAGCTGCTCCAAAAAGAGCATAAACTTGACCTAATGTAAGTTCCATCATAATTCCTCCTCTAAAAATATCCTTATAATTTTTAATAAAGTAAACTTTGCAAAGTAAATTTAATTAGTCTTTTATATCCACATATCTTGTCCTGATTTCCATGGGTGAAAAAGGTCTTCCGCCACTTTCATAAAACTTTCCAAAAAACTCTATATATTGAAGACGACTACTGTGAACATAGGCGCCCAATCCGCTAACTGCCAAGTTGAATATATGGCCTCCTATAAAGATTATTATGGCAAAGATCCAGCCTATAACATTTACACCTAATAATTTAACCATTGTGTTAATTACAGTTGCAATAACACCAGTGGCAAGGCCTAATGCTAAAAGTCGTGAATATGACAATAGATCGCTTAAATATCCAGTAATATCATATAGGCTTAGGATACCGGATAATAACTTATTAATGATATTCTTTTGAGCTCTCCCTTGAGTCAAAATTAATCCTATAGCCCCAATAATTGAAAGATATTTTGCAATAGATTGTGTTTGAGGAAATGCCAACATCAGAAGCCCTGATAAGAATACCAGCCACAACCCCTGGTCCATAACTGCATCTGCAACATGTCCATCTCTTATATTCATATAGGCCTTTAACATGATCCCAAAATAAAGTTGAATTACGCCAAATACAAAACTAAGTATTAAAACACTCATTGGATCATCCAATGGATTTATCCACAGAGGTTTCAAGCCTAATATATCTCCAAACCATCCCCCAAAAATAGCTCCCCAAGCAACCGTAGATATACCACAAATGCACATGAGCTGCACCAGTTTTTTGCCCATGCCAGCAAACTTAAATTTCCTCAGAGCAATTGCTGCTACAATGGATATTAATATACCATAGCCTGCATCACTTAACATCATACCGAAGAATACAAAATAAAATGGTGCCATAAAGATATTTGGATCGATTCCTTTCGGATCTGGCAAGCTATAGAGCTCTGTAATCAACTCAAAAGGCTGCACAAGCTTTGGATTTGATACAACTACCGGCACTTCGTCGTCTTCCTCTGGCAAATTAAATTCTATATATATAGACTCTGTAACCTCTAACATCTTTTGCTCTACTTTTTGTACATCTGGTTCCGGAACCCATGCCGACAGCAAAAAGGTTTTCTCTGTTGTGTTCATTTTTAAAGCACAGGATTTTTTATCCTTTTCTAATGACCAATAGTCATAAAGAATTTGAAAATTAAATCTTTGTTCCGAAAAGGTTTGCGCTTTTTGTCTTATTGCCTGTCTTTCTTCCTCTATCTGGGATATCCTTCGATTGTCCTCTTCTATTATCTGCTTTGGAGTGCCTTTTAAACCAGCAAACTCTTGTACGCTAATTGAAAAGTCTTTTGATATATCTTCAATTTGTTTCATCTGATCTTTATAGAATATAAGAAGACAATAATAGTCATCCTGATCTTCGCCCACAGTTTCAAGCACAGCCAAAAGTTGATTTTCTTCTAGCTTGATTTTAAAATCATCAAACCCCTTTTTTGAGATTATTACAGGCATAAATACACTCTTCTCGGTAGGACCAAGCTGTTGTAGAGGTATATCCATATCCTTCCATGGAGTTAACTGTTCAATCCGATTTTTAATTTTGGATTCTTCACCTTTTAATTGGGAAAGCTGTTGATCAAGCTCTGAAATGGTGTCTAGAATTGAAAGAATATGCTCTTCACGGGACAAAAGCATATCTAGGTCTTTCTTACTCACCTTTGGTTTCCCGTATATGATAGGATTAATTTCTTTTTTTACAAAGGGTTCTAAAAACTCAATACCAAACATTAATTTACTTATCTTTGAATCAAGAAGAGATAACTCCTTAATCATTTTTTGATGGAACGTGCTCTCCTGGACTTTTGATTCATCTTCTTCTAATCCTGCTATATCTATTATCTCAACTGCACCAATCTCTTGTAATCTGCTTAAAATCTTGTCTTGTTCCTTTTTAAGGCCCAGAAGATGCATTTTTCTCATATCAACAATTGCCATGGGCCTTCACTATCCTCTCCATGAGCAATTTTTCTGCAGCAGATAGTTTCTTAGCTGCTTTTTGTTTTAATTGCTCAATCTTTTGTTCATATTCTGCGCTTAATACTTCAGCCTCTTTTTTTGCTTCAGATTTAGCCTTTTCAATAATATTTTTCCCTTTTTCATCACCTCTTTTTTTTGCATCCTGAATCATTTTTTCTACTTGCTGATTTGCTCTTAAAATTAAGGCTTTTGATTCTTGTTTGGCTTCTTCCAATATTGCAACGGTTTTGTTTTCAGCTGTTTTGATTTCATCTAGTGCTTCTTTCAAATAACCACCTCCTATTAAGACGATCTATGTACTTTATTTTTTGTTTTTATCAGCCTCATGAGAAGCCAAGCGGTATATGGTACCAATACCTAATATAAAGCCTGCAATTAGCCCTAATATTAAAAAGGCATTACCTGAATTAAACTTTCTGTCCAGGTAAGCTCCCAAATACAAGCCTCCCACGATAGGCAGGGCAATATTTAGACTTATTTGAGCTAAAAACACAATATTTTGAAATTGTTTATAGCGATTCATATTACACATTATACAACATTAATGATGTAAATTCAAATCGAAAAAATTCCATGTTATCTAGTTATAAGCTTTTTTCATTTAATTCTCGCCATAAATAAGTGATTTGTTTCACATTTTCTCTAAATCCCATAATATTTGATTGGTTATGGTGGTTTTGAGGTTATTTTTTGACAGACTCATCGCTAAAGCTTTGCTGAACCCCCGGTCTAACCAAGGGAGTTTTTGTATAATAAAAGTAGCGATTTAAAAATCGCTACTTTTTTAAAACTCATCAGGCCTATTTTTGGAAAATCCTAAAAAATATTCAAGGCCCTCTGCTATGCGTTTAGAGGCAAGACCGTCTCCGTAGGGGTTAATCGCATTTGCCATTTTGTCGTATTCATATTTATCTTTTAAGAGCTTTTCGGCCTCTTCAAAAACTGTATCTCTTTTGGTCCCTATAACTTTAACCGTTCCTGCATCAACTGCTTCTGGCCTTTCAGTCTCATGCCTTAATACAAGCACCGGTTTGCCAAGAGAAGGCGCCTCTTCCTGTAGCCCTCCCGAATCAGTCATGACCATGTAGCATCTTGCCATTAGGTTATGCATTTCATCTGTATCAAGTGGGGGAAGAAGTAAAATGCGCTCATTGCCGCCTAATATCTTATGTACCGGCTCTTTTACTGCAGGATTCATATGTACAGGATAAATAAGCAGAACATCCGGGTTTTTTAATACAATCTCTAAAAGGCCTTTACATATCTCACATAAAGGCTCGCCAAGATTCTCCCTGCGATGGGCAGTTACCAATACCACCTTTTGTTCCTCGAAATTTATATCGTTTAGTATCTCTGTGGAAAAATGAAATGGAAACTTTACCGTGGTATTCAATGCATCAATAACGGTGTTGCCTGTCACCAAGATTGTTTCTGAATCTGCTCCCTCTTTTAGCAGGTTATCTTTTGCCCTTTTAGTTGGGGCAAAATGAAAATCCGTAAGTTGTCCGGTAAGTCTCCTGTTCATCTCTTCGGGATATGGCAGCCATTTATTAAATGTCCTGAGGCCTGCTTCAATATGCCCAACCTTTGCACCTTCATAAAAGGCAGCTAAAGCCCCTGAAAATGTGGTTGTGGTATCTCCATGCACCAAAACTACATCTGGCCTTGATTTCTCCATTACTTCCTTAAGGCCGAGCAATGCCTTGCTTGTAACGTCAAAAAGCGACTGTCCCTTTGTCATTATATCCAAATCATAGTCTGGATTTATATCAAAAAGACCCAACACCTGGTCGAGCATCTGCCTGTGTTGAGCCGTAACTGCTACTTTACAGTCAAAATGCGGCCTGGATTTCAGTTCTTGAACTAGTGGCGCCATTTTAATAGCTTCCGGCCGTGTACCGAATGTAGCCAAAATCTTTATGTTCTTCAATTTACAACCCCTTTACATGCCGTGTGTTGATTTTTTCGTTTCAGTCATTACATTCAAATATCTAATGGAGAAAAAGAGCATGCAGATTACAAATGTCAGAGCAATAATGGCCTCTTTAAATCCAATTCTCGCCAATATTACTGAGCATACTCCAAGTGAAAAACTTATAAAATATAGATATAAAACTGCCTGTCTTTGAGAAAGCCCTCTTGCCATAAGCCTGTGATGAAGATGCCCTTTGTCTGCTTCCATTATGGACTTTCCGTTTAAAAGCCTCCTCACAATAGCAAAGGCTGTATCAAATATGGGCAGCCCTAAAGCTAATATTGGCACTATAAGAGCTATGGCTGTAGCGCTCTTGACAGCTCCTTCTATAGCAGATGCTGCTAGCATAAAGCCAAGAAACATAGCACCAGTATCACCCATAAAAATCTTTGCAGGGTTAAAGTTATGTGGTAAGAACCCCAAAGCCTTGGAGAAACTAATGCAGTATTGTTGACAGCTCTTTTATGTGGTTCGGCTTTGGGGTTCTTACCACATAACTTTAACCCTGCAAAGATTTTTATGGGTGATACTGGTGCTATGTTTCTTGGCTTTATGCTAGCAGCA
>DUTQ01000098.1 GCA_012841995.1 Thermoanaerobacterales bacterium
AAGGTAGTAATACTTTAGTGAATACCGCAAAAGCTACTGGTGGGCTAAATTTGCCTAACCTAGCAAAAATGGGGCTTGGTAATTTAGATTCTATTCCAGGTGTTTTGCCTGAAAAGAACCCTATTGCATGTTATGGGAAAATGAGTGAGGTTTCGAATGGAAAAGACACAACAACAGGTCATTGGGAAATGGCTGGCATTATATTAAGAAACCCGTTTCCAACTTATCCGAATGGCTTTCCAGAAGAAGTTATAAGTCACTTTGAACAATCAATAGGAAGAAAAGTATTAGGCAATGTAGTAGCTTCAGGTACAGAAATTATAAAAAAATTAGGTATAGAACATATGAATACGGGCAATCCAATTGTTTATACTTCGGCTGATAGTGTTTTTCAAATAGCAGCCCATGAAGATGTAATTTCAGTTGATGAATTGTATAGAATGTGTACTGTAGCACGAAGAATATTAACCGGAAAACATAGTGTAGCACGTGTTATTGCTCGACCATTTATCGGGACATCCCCTGATAATTTTACGAGAACTGACAAGAGAAAGGATTTTTCTATTTCCCCTCCAGATATTACTGTTCTTGATATGGCTATTGAAAAAAACTTTGTGGTATATGCTATTGGTAAAATACAGGATATTTTTAATGGCAAAGGCATCAGTAAATCGGTTCATACTTCTGGAAATGCTGAAGGCATTAAAGAAATTATCAATGCCATTAAATTAGATTTTAAAGGAATTATATTTGCAAACCTTGGTGATTTTGATACACTTTATGGCCATAGAAATAATCCTATTGGATACAAGAGGGCACTAGAAGAGTTTGATAAATCCGTTCCTGAAATAATGAACACACTTAAAGATAGTGATTTTTTAATAATTACTGCAGACCACGGCTGTGATCCCACAACACCCAGTACAGATCATTCAAGGGAATACACTCCTTTATTGGTTTATAGCAAAAATCCAAGCTTTATACCGGCAAAGAGTTTAGGCGTGAGAGAAACTTTTGCTGATGTTGGCGCTACAATTGCCAAACTTCTCAATTTGGGAACATTAAAAAACGGAAGTGATTTTTCGCATATTTGTTTTAAAATCCAAAGGAGGTAAAAATGGTTAAGAAAGTGGAGGAAACTGTAAGCTTTTTGAGAGGTTATGTAAATAATGATCCGGAAATTCTTTTAATATTAGGCTCTGGTTTAGGCAATTTTGCCAAAATTGTAGAAAACAAAACAGAAATTTCTTATAATGAAATACCTAATTTTCCAGTTTCAACGGTAGAAGGTCATGAAGGAAAATTAATATTTGGTAAATTGGGGAAAACTCATATTGTAATTATGAATGGTCGTTTTCATTACTATGAAGGTTACAGTTTGAAACAAGTTGTTTTTCCAATTTATGTTTTAAATTCTTTAGGTTCAAAAACTTTGATTGTTACTAATGCGGCAGGAGGTATCAATAGAGATTTTAAACCTGCAGACCTGATGATAATAAAAGACCATATCAATTTACTTGGAGACAATCCTCTGATAGGGCAAAAACAGCTATGCAAAAGATTTATTGATATGACAAATGCATATAACTCTAATCTGATAAAGCTTACCAAAAATGTTGCAAAACAAAAAGGTATATCAATAAAAGAAGGAGTATATGCATGTTTGTCAGGGCCCAGTTATGAAACACCTGCAGAAATCAATATGTTGAGTATTATTGGTGCGGATGCAGTTGGAATGTCTACGGTACCTGAAGTTATTGCAGCAAGACATTGTAGTATGGATGTTTTGGGTATTTCATGTATAACCAATATGGCTGCAGGTATAAGTGATAATTTATTGAGTCATGAGGAAGTAATGCAAAACGCTAAAAAAGCAGGAAAAAATATGAATATACTATTAAAGAATGTCATATGGGGGCTAAACAGTGAGAGCTTATGATTTAATTTTAAAAAAGAGGGAAGGCGAGGAGCTCGCTCAAGAAGAAATTAATTACTTAATATCTGAATATGTAAAGGGAAATATTCCCGATTATCAGATGGCTGCATTCCTCATGGCTGTATATTTTAAAAAAATGACTTTACGTGAAACAATTGATTTTACAATGGCAATGGTTAATTCTGGAGACAAGATCGACTTATCAAATATAACTGGTATAAAAGTTGATAAACACAGTACAGGAGGTGTGGGCGATAAAACCTCTCTTGTTTTAGGCCCTATGGTTGCATCATGTGGAGTCAAAGTAGCTAAAATGTCTGGAAGAGGATTGGGCCATACTGGTGGGACTTTGGATAAACTTGAGGCAATACCGGGCTTCAGAGTGGATTTGAAAATACAAGAATTCATAGAACAGGTAGAAAATATTAATATCGCTATTACAGGGCAAACCACAAATCTTGTTCCGGCCGATAAGAAGCTTTATTCTTTAAGGGATGTTACTGCTACTGTGGATAATACTTCATTGATTGCCAGTAGCATTATGAGCAAAAAGATTGCCGGTGGCTCTGATGTTATTATCCTTGATGTAAAAACAGGAAGTGGGGCATTCTTGAAGGATTTAGATGGTTCGATAGAGCTTGCCAAGATGATGGTAGACATAGGCAATTCGGTAGGCAAACAGACAATTGCCTTAATTACCAATATGGATCAACCTTTAGGCAGATATATTGGAAATGCTTTGGAGATTAAAGAAGTTATACATTGCCTTAAAGGAAGAGGACCTAGTGATCTAATTGAACTTTGTCTTTATCTTGGATCATATATGTTGTTTTTTGCAAAAAAAGCAGATGGATTAGAAGAGGCTAAACAAATGCTTAAAAAAACAATTTCAAACAAAACTGCACTACAAAAATTTAAGCAACTTATAGAGTTTCAAGGTGGAAAACCGGAAGTTATTGAAAACATAAATTTACTCCCCAAAGCATCATTTGTTGAAACAGTAAAGTCTAAACAATCCGGTTATATTCATTATTTAAATACAGAAAAAATTGGCATTTGCGCTATGAAATTAGGAGCAGGAAGAGAAAAAAAGGAAGACAATATTGATCCTTCAGTGGGAATAGAGCTTATTAAAAAGATCGGTGATCCAGTAAAAAAGGGTGAAACTATAGCTAGAATATATGGCCGACAACCCGAAAACATAAGACAAATAAAAAATGAACTATTAACATCTTTTATAATTAAAAATGAATTCATTGATAAGCCTCCACTTGTATATGGAATAGTAACCCAAGATGGTTTTAAATCAATATAGATTGAATAACTTTCTTCCCTGATGGAAAAATAAAAAGGAAGGGAGGAAAGCTACTATAATGAAAAAAACAAAATACAACATTATATTTTTAATATTAATTGTCGTCATTTTATTGCAGTCAAATAGTCAAAGCATAGCAAAAGCCCAAAGTTTAATTGAACTAAATTCCCCATCTGCTATTTTAATAGATGCTGGGACAGGAAAAGTGCTTTTCGAGAAAAACGTAAATGAAAAGCTTGAGCCTGCAAGCATAACCAAAATTATGACTTTGCTCTTGGCTTTTGAAGCCGTCGATCAAGGTAAAGCTAATCTTTCGGATGTAGTTAAAATCAGCGAACGAGCTTGGAAAACAGGTGGAAGTCAAGTATTTCTGGGTATGGGTGAAGAGCAAACTTTAGAAACTCTTTTAAAATGTATAACGATTGCTTCAGCAAATGATGCATCTGTAGCTGTTGCGGAATACCTTGGAGGCAGCGTTGAAGGTTTTGTTAAAATGATGAATGAGAAGGCTAAAAACCTTGGAATGAAAAATACACATTTCGTAAATCCTCACGGGCTATCTGACCCAGATCACTATACGACCGCATATGATATAGCACTCATGTCTAGAGAACTGGTTAAATACCCTAAATACTTTGAATGGTCTACAATTTGGATGGATTCATTAGAGCATACTGATAAAGATAGGGAGCCTACAATGCTTGCAAATACAAATAAATTAATGGGTAAATATGAGGGGCTTGACGGTTTAAAAACCGGTTTTCACAGAAAAGCCGGTTATTGTTTTGCGGGCACTGCTAAAAGAGGTGATTTTAGGCTTATTTCAGTAGTTCTTAATGCCGAAAACTCAAAACAACGTTTTGAAGATACTATTAAGCTGTTGGACTACGGTTTTGGAAACTATAATTCACTTAAAATCGTAGAACGAGGTTCAGTTTGTAAAAAAATACCTGTTGAAAAAGGTTCAGTTAAACAAGTTGATATAATAGCATCAGATGATTTAAGTATTTTAACCCAAAAAGGGATAAAACAAAATATAACTCAAAAAGTGGAGTTGCCTGATAAACTATATGCCCCTATTGGAGAAAATCAAAAAATTGGCAAATTAATAGTAGTGGAAAATGGAAAAACCATTGGCCAAGTTGATTTAATAGTTTCTCATGAAATTAAAAAAGCCAGCATTTTTGAGATTTTTAAAAGAACCCTATCACAATGGCTAAATTTTTAAACAAATGTTTTTCTATTTTTGACGGCACTACTTTAGCTCTTTGCTTTAGTAAATGCCGTTTTTTTATTTTAGTACAACTTTAGCAGGAATTACCTTAATTATATAGAATATTTAAAAATGTAATAGGGGGGGAAAAATCATGAAAGTAAATTTTAAAATCCAAAACAATATTATAATTGTGGATTTAAATGGCGAATTGGATCATCATATGGCACAATTAGTAAAGCAACAATTAAATGCCTTTTTATTAAAAAAACAAGCAAAAAAAATACTTTTTGATTTTAAAAATGTAACTTTTATGGACAGCTCCGGTATAGGCATGATATTAGGACGATATAAAGAACTTCAAAAAATCAATGGAAAGGTTGGAGTTGTAAATGTGACTTCAAATATAAAGAGGATTTTTGAAATGTCAGGTCTATTTAACATCATTGAGTTTTTTACTGACAAGAGTGAAGCCATAGAAAAATTGTGAGGAGTGATTTTATGGATATATTGAATGAAATGAAATTAGAATTTTTAAGTGTATCACAAAATGAATCTTTTGCAAGAGTAGTTGTAGCCTCTTTTGCGGCGCAGTTAGATCCAACGTTAGAAGAATTGGCAGACATAAAAACAGCCGTATCTGAAGCTGTAACAAATAGTATAATTCATGGATATGAAGATACTATAGGGACCATTCGAATAAGCTCAAAGCTTTATAAAAATAAAATTGAAATAACTATTGAGGATTATGGAAAAGGTATAGCAGATATAGAGAAGGCTAGACAACCTCTTTGGACCTCAAAACCGGAACTAGATCGATCTGGAATGGGTTTCACTATTATGGAAAGTTTTATGGACAGCCTTGAAATTAGCTCATTTCCTGGAAAAGGAACAGCTATAAGAATGACAAAAAATTTTGAAGATAAATCAAGTAAGAGGTAGCTAGAATGGAAGTAAATAATATGATGCATTTATTAAAAAAGGCCAAAGAAGGTGACCATGAAGCTAAGGCTGAGCTAGTTTCTTTAAATATTGGCTTAATATGGAGCATAGTAAAAAGGTTTTCTA
Organism: Thermoanaerobacterales bacterium; assembly: GCA_012841995.1. Taxonomy (GTDB): domain Bacteria; phylum Bacillota; class Thermosediminibacteria; order Thermosediminibacterales; family Tepidanaerobacteraceae; genus DUTQ01. Next base: position 5,533 of record DUTQ01000098.1, read on the forward strand.
ATAGAGGATATGAGCTTGAAGATTTGTTTCAGATAGGGAGTATTGGGCTAATAAAGGCTATACAAAAGTTTGATTTTTCATACAATGTTAAGTTTTCTACATATGCAGTCCCGATGATAACTGGAGAAATACGAAGATTCATAAGAGATGACAATCCGATTAAAGTTACGCGAACATTAAAAGAACTCAGTTTTAAAATACAAAAGTCTAAAGAGGCCCTTACCGTTAAGCTAAAACGAGAACCTACGATCAATGAACTTGCAAGTGAAATGAATATTACAAAAGAAGAATTGATTATGGCTATGGAATCTTCACAAACTTTGTTATCGTTAAACGATATAGCATATCAGGATGATGGCTCGCCCATTTTCTTCATAGATCAAATCGGCACAGATGAAAAAGATGAAAGTACATTGTTTGATAGAATTGCTTTAAAAGAAGCCCTATCAAAACTTAAAAAAGAAGAACGACAAATAATTATATTGAGATATTTTAAGGATTTGACCCAAGTGCAGGTTGCAAAAATGCTTGGAAAAACTCAAGTGCAGGTATCTAGAGAAGAGAAAAAAATATTAAAAAAAATAAGATGCTTTCTATCTTAAAAAGCCTTACTCTAGGCTTTTTTTGTATAAAATTTTATTATATGAGTAATAATAAATTTTGGGTGACCGCTTATGAAATTAAAGAATAGAAATTTAATAATCCTAATTACGATATTTTTAGTGTTAATATTAGCGTTTTTTATTAAAACTCACTATATCAATAAAGTGCCTAAAAGTGCTAAACTTGTATTTTTAGAAAAGCATAAATTTTATATTATAGGAGAAGATAATCTTATAATTAATTAAGAAAAGAGGGAGGAACAAAAGGTGACAGTTAAAGTTGTTGAAGTTGTTGGTGAATCAAAAAATAGTTGGCAAGAAGCAGTAGAAAATGCTGTTTGCGATGCAAATAAGACTATAAGGAATATTACAGGTATAGAAATTCTCAATAATACAGCAAAAGTTGAAAATGGTAAAATTGTTGAATATAAAGCAGATGTCAATATTGCATTCAAAGTAGATGGTACCACAGAAGTATAAAAAACGGGCACACAAAGTGCTCGTTTTAAGGTTGATAAATGATGTTGAAAGGAATCGTTTGACTTGGTAAAAAAATTGACAAAAGAACAACAGGATTTTCAGCAATATATAAATAAAAAGAAACCAAAACCACCTTATATAAAAAATGCTTTTTTTGCTTTTTTAGTAGGAGGGTTTATTTGCACAATCGGCCAATTTATACTAAATTTTTATATTTCATTAGGCCTTACCTTTAAAGAGGCAGGTGCTCCAACTTCTGCTACTATGGTATTTATTGGCGCATTGCTTACTGGTCTTGGCATATATGATGATATCGGTAAGATAGCTGGGGCTGGATCTGTAGTTCCAATAACTGGATTTGCCAATTCTATCGTATCTCCTGCCATGGAATTTAAAAGAGAGGGATATGTGTTTGGAGTTGCAGCCAAAATGTTTGTTGTAGCAGGACCAGTATTAGTGTACGGTTTAACATCATCTTTTATTGTAGGATTGATTTATTATTTGTTTAAGCTTTAAGAGGTGATTTTATGGCAGATAGAAAGATTGGTTCACAAACAATAAAATTTAATAAACCACCTTCCATTATTGGAACTGGAACAGTAGTGGGGCCAAAAGAAGGTATTGGACCACTCAAAGATTATTTTGACTTGATCATAAATGACGATTTGTACAGCGAAAAAAGCTGGGAAAAAGCAGAACGAAAAATGTTAAAAGAAGCTTCAGAAATGGCTATTAAAAATAGCAAAATACCCTTTGCAAATATAGAATATTTTATTTCGGGCGATTTGCTTAATCAGATTATATCTTCCGCTTTTACTGCCAGAGAACTTGGTTCCCCTTTTTTGGGCATTTATGGTGCATGTTCAACTATTGCTGAAGGAATGGGATTGGGAGCAATACTTATAGATGGTGGATACGCGGATAACCTTTTAGTTGCAACTTCAAGTCACTTTTGTACAGCTGAACGGCAGTTTAGATTTCCTCTTGAGCTAGGAAATCAAAGACCACCTACGGCTCAATGGACTGTTACGGGTGCCGGTGCGGCCGTTGTTTCATCAGATATAAAAAATCCGAGGATAACTTATTTTACTTTTGGAAAAATCATCGATATGGGTGAAGTGGATTCTAACAGTATGGGAACGGCAATGGCACCAGCTGCTGTTGATACAATGATTAGGCATTTTCAGGATACAGGTAGAACCCCAGATTATTATGACTTGATAGTAACAGGAGATTTATCAAGTATTGGGAAAGATGTTGCCGAGGATTTAATGAAACAAAAAGGTTATGATATATCAAATAATTATACTGATTGCGGTATTATGATATACAACAATAAACAAGACGTTCATTCAGGTGGTAGCGGATGTGCTTGTGCTGCTACAGTAACATGTGGATACCTGTTTAAACAAATGCTAGAAAAAAAATACAATCGTGTTTTACTTGTTGCAACTGGTGCGTTATTAAGCACTACATCCTCGCAACAGGGAGAAACCATACCATGTATTGCCTATGCATTATCACTAGAAAATCTCTAATTTATAAGGAGAAAAATTATGGATTATATCATGGCTTTTATTATAGGCGGTTTCATATGTCTTATAGGACAAATATTAATAGATACTACAAAATTAATGCCGGCACATGTCCTTGTTATATTTATTGTTTTGGGAGTTTTGCTTAGCAGTATAGGCCTTTATCAGCCACTAGTTGATATAGGTAAGGCAGGGGCAATAATTCCCCTTACAGGCTTTGGGCATACTCTTGTAACAGGAGTTATTGAGGATACTGATAAATACGGATTACTCGGGGTGTTCACAGGCGCATTAGGGGCATCTGCAGCCGGTATTACTTCGGCAGTAGTTTTTGGATATATTATGGCTGTTATTTTTAATCCTAAGTCGAAGTAGGGAGAAAAAATGTATATAGATTTCGTTGGTATTATTCTTACTGTTTTAATTATAAGTCCAGTACATTGGATTAATGTGTTGGTAATTTCTTTTTTAGAGTTGTTGTTTTCTATATTTATTTCTATTGTATTCCAAAACAATGTTACAGAAGTAATAGCAGGTGGAATTTTCACATCTATGACATTATCAAACAAAAGTTTTGAGTTGCAAATCATAAGCCCTATATTATTACTTTTACTAGGTCTTGGAAGGATTGGGATTAAAAATGTCCCTTGGTTTGACTTGCTAAATCCATTGTCTTACTTCAAAAATAATCCCTGGTCAATAATGCTGATAAAAATATCTATTTTTAAAATTTTAGTCTTATATTTTACCAGATAGCTATTATTTGACAAAGAAATATCAACTAAAAACTTGAAATATTAATTTTAGTTTTCTTAATTAAAATATTTAAAACTGGGAATAATAATAA
>DUTQ01000009.1 GCA_012841995.1 Thermoanaerobacterales bacterium
ATGCTTTTCCCATAGACCAAGTAGCAAATAGATTTATGGTAGCTTATATAAAATCTTTGAGAGATTACAATGATGCATTTTTCAAGGATATAGATCAGGATGAAATAATATCGATTTTGGCAGAATATTCAGTTGTCAAAGATAAAGAGTTATACAAAAAGATGTATCCGGTGGGTTTAAACCCCAATGGATATGTGAAAATGAAAGGAATACAATTAGACCTTGACTGGTATAAAGAAAGAGAATTATTAAAAGGTGAACTCAATGCAGAAGATGTTGTCGATAATAGCTTTGTTGATTATGCTGTAGAGTTATTAGGTGAGTACAAATAGCGGTTAAAGAGGCCGAAAACCGATACCGGTTTTCGGCCATATGTTTGAAGGGAAGTGAAACATGATGAGTATGGAGATTCTTTCCTTTCTTTCACCATCTCTGATTTTAGTTCTGTGGGAGGTATTTGCTCGCATTGGAGTTGTTGATACAAGGCTTTTTTCTAGTCCGACCCGCATATTTTGCACTTTGGTGCCTATGATTTATTCCGGCGAGCTATTGTATCATACTTTGATAAGTGCGAATAGGATAATATTGGGCTTTTTAGCTGGTGCGGTACCTGGGGTTATATTGGGCCTTTCTATGGGGCTTTTCCCTCCTATAAGAGTATGCCTTATGCCTATAGTATCTGCAACATTTCCCATACCCAAGCTTGCTATAATGCCACTTATCCTTATAGTCTTCGGACTTGGTGAAACATCGAAGATATTTACAATTGCTATTGGTGTTTTTTATTTGGTGCTCATAAATACAATGGCAGGTGTAATGAATATAGATGATATTTACATGGATGTTGCAAAAAACTTTGATGCTACGAGATATCAATTTTATACTACTGTAGCTCTTCCTGGAGCTATGCCAATGATTTTTGCAGGTTTCAAACTCGGCATGGGCACAGCCCTTTTACTGATTGTAGCTGCAGAACTTTCAGCAGCCAAAGCAGGAGTTGGGTGGATGGTATGGCGCGCTTATGACATGTTTGATATAGAGAAGATGTTTGTAGCCCTTATTACTTTAGCCATTCTCGGATATGTATTTTCATATATACTGGATTTTTTAGAAAGAATTTTTATACCTTGGAAAAATGGCAGGAGGTGAATTGTTTGGATCATACCTGTGCAATTCTTATGGAAGGTCTTACAAAAGAGTTTACTGCAGGGGGAACAAAGGTTGTAGCATTAGAAAGAATTAACCTTTCAGTGATTGAAGGAGAATTTTTGTGTATCGTTGGCCCAAGTGGTTGTGGAAAAACAACTCTGCTTAGAATTCTCGCCGGCCTTGAAAGCCAAACCTTTGGCAGGGTATTTATCAAGGCGAAAAATCCTGAAAAGCCGCTAACTTCCATGGTATTTCAAGGTGACTCGATTTTTCCGTGGATGACAGTTGAAGAAAATGTAGCATATGGGCTTCGAATAAAGGGTGTTAGCTTAAAGCAAAGAAGGGCAATAGCAAGGGACTATCTTCAAAAACTTGGGCTTGTCCGATTTGCGAAGGCTTATCCACATCAGTTATCTGGTGGGATGAAACAAAGAATAAATGTAGCAAGGGCATTTGTCAGTGATCCGGAAATATTGTTGATGGATGAACCCTTTGGTTCTCTTGACGAACAAAACCGCCTAATATTACAGCAAGAACTTTTAAAAATATGGGAGGGCAGTAAAAAAACTTCACTTTTTATTACTCACAGCATTGATGAGGCCTTGCTGCTCGGTGATAGAGTGATTGTTATGACGGCTCAGCCAGGGAAGGTTAAGGATATTGTAGATGTCAATATACCAAGGCCTAGGGATATTTTGACATTAAGGGAGACATCCGGATTTACCGCACTTTATAAAAGGATATGGCAGTTGCTCCAGGAAGAAGTATTAAAGGCTAAAGCCACGGAGCTTGTAAATTCGCCTGTATCTAGTAGCAAAAGGCACAGAAAAAACACTCAAGAGGGGAAAACATAAAATGAGTATTTTAGCAGTAATAATTTTGGCTATAGCGGTAAGTTTGGACAGTATATCGGTTGGGATCGCATATGGATTGAGAGATATTAGGATACCCATTATTTCCAGGATGGTAATAGCTCTGGCCACATCTATAGCCATGTTGGTATCACTTACAATGGGTAATTTTATACAATCGCTTTTAAGTCCTTTTATGGCAAAGATCATTGGGGCTTTTATATTGTTTGGAATGGGTGTTTGGATGATTGCTGAAAGTGTTGCACAAGATAAAAGCAATAAACAAACTAAAGAAAGTATATTGACGATTAGACTGAAGCCCCTTGGATTAGTGGTTCAGGTTTTAAAGGAACCAGTTATTGCAGATATAGATACTTCCGGCACAATAGATACAAACGAGGCTTTTTTGTTGGGATTTGCACTTGCACTCGATGCTTTTGGGGTTGGATTGGGTGCTGCAGTAGCAGGTTTAAACGCAATATTTATGGTGATATTTGTAACAGCAATGAGCTTTTTATTATTGTCTTTAGGGCTTTATTATGGTAAAAAAAAGAAATCGTTCATAAGTGAGGATAAGATGAAGTATATACCAGGAGGATTACTAATTGTTATTGCACTGATAAAAGCTTTAGTGAATTAAAGGAAGTTAAAAGGGGTGAGAGAGTAAACATAGCTCTTTCACCCTTATATTAAAGGTTTTGAACAAATCCTTTTCTAAACAAATTATTATATCAACTTCTACTGAACTAAGTTAAGAGTTTCTACAATCGAAGTCATTTTTATTTTATGCTTTACCCGATACAAGAAACATCACTTTTAGCTAAAGTGTTGATTGTTGGTAAGAACTTAACCATTTTGTCATAATGTATTTCTCTTAATGTTACTGTACCCATATTTTTGTAGCCAAGTCGATTATATAACCTAAACGCATTTGGATTATCTTTCTCCACAAGGAGAGAGGTTTTTGAAAATCCGTTTTTAACAGCTTTTTTTTGTATGTGTTTTATTAAAGCAGTTCCGATTCCATTACTAGTAAGATTAGGGTTAACTGCAAGTGTATCGAGATAATATTCGTCATCCTCGGCTTCTTTTGCATGGAGTATAGGCAATACATTTGTATCGATTACATTGGATTCTTGGTGTAGTGTTTTACAAAAGCTTAAAACAGGCTTATTGATTGTTTTGATTACATGGCCAGGGTAGGAGATGGCAATTCCTCCAATTTTACCACCTACTTCTGCCACATCAACGAAATGATGGCTTACCCGTGTATGGTCTTTTTGAAATAATTTTGTAAGAAAGAAATGGATTTTTTGTTTTCTTGATGTATTAAACAGGATGTCTGCTAGCTCACCAATGGCACGGTGAATTAAAGGGGCCACTTCTTCTGCATCTTTTTGATGAGCTTTTCGTATCTTCATATCAATACCTCCGTGATTTTATAATAATTATGCATACTATATTAGTATATCATAATATCAACTCTAGTGCAGAGATCAGTGTACATATGAGCTTTTACCTGGCATTTTTATTTTTTGCAATGCAAAAGGTTTTTATATATAATTAGAAATAAAACATTTTGGGAGGGGTTTTCAATGAAAAGGGGTGTATCAGTAACAGTTGTGATTTTGGTAATAATAGCCATTGTGGCTTTGATTGTTTTTGGTAGCTATAATAGTCTTGTAAGCGCTGATGAAGATGTTAACAATAAATGGAGCCAGATTGATAATCAATTACAGCGCAGAGCTGATCTCATACCAAATTTAGTAGAAACTGTGAAAGGTTATGCTGCTCATGAGAAAAGCGTATTTGCAGAGGTGACCAAGGCCCGGGAAAAGCTAATAGGAGCTTCTGGCGTGGCCCAAAAAGCTGAGGCTAGTGAAGAACTGTCAGGTGCACTTTCAAGGCTTTTGGCTATTGCAGAGAATTATCCGGACTTAAAAGCTGATGCGAATTTTAGGCAGCTACAAGATGAGTTGGCAGGTACTGAAAATCGAATTGCTGTAGCACGTATGGACTATAATAATGCGGTGCAGGCTTATAATAGCAAGATCAGAAAATTCCCGACTGTAATTATAGCAAATATGTTTGGCTTTGAGAAGAAACCGTATTTTAAAGCAGAAGAAGGGACAAGGCAAGCCCCTGAAGTTAATTTTAAAGAGGACGATAATTAAATGAAAAAAAAGGATAGGGGCATATTCTCCTTTTTGAAGGCAATTTTTTGTACTTTTGTTATACTTGCTTTGACATCAACAACTGTTTTTTCTCCAATTGCCAAAGCCATGAATATCCCACCGCGGCCATCAACCATTAGTTATATCTATGACTATGCTGGTTTAATTGATGATGATAAAGAAAATAAGATGCGCCAAATGGCGGCACTTATTGATCAAAAGACCGGTGCTCAAGTTGTAGTTGTTACAGTAGACGATTTAGATGGCATGGCTCTTGAGGATTATTCGCTGAAACTGTTTAGAAATTGGGGAATAGGAGATAAACAAAAGAATAACGGAGTTTTATTGCTTGTAAACAAGGAAAGCCTCCTTGCAAATCGACCAGGAAGGATAAGAATCGAAGTGGGATATGGCCTTGAAGGTGTAATAAATGATGGGAAGGCTGGGGCGATTCTTGATAATTATGCCATGCCCGCATTTGAATCAAATGATTATTCCGAAGGGATATATGGCGCTTTCATGGCTATAGTTTCGGAAGTTGCTAGTGAATATGAGTTGGATGTTGAAGATGGCCAGCTATCTGATCTTAAGGAATATGAGCTGGAGGATGATGATGCATCTTTCGATATAGTACTTGGAATCATTATATTATTGATAATTATATTTTTTATACTCCCGCGAAGGCCACGGCGCAGAGGACCTTTTGGTGGGTCCTTCGGCAGAGGCGGATTTGGTGGAGGCTTTGGCGGTGGAGGCTTTGGTGGTGGATTTGGCTCTGGCGGCCGCAGTTTTGGAGGCGGTTCCGGAGGTGGTGGAGGTGCAA
>DUTQ01000099.1 GCA_012841995.1 Thermoanaerobacterales bacterium
AATTGTGATTTATAATGGATATACGGATATCTATAGATATTATCTATATTTTATCTATACTTCATTGACAAGGAAATTATTGAGTGAGATACTTAATTTATGAAACATTATAATGAAGCAATTAGTTTGTGCAAATATCTAGGAGGAACAAAAAATGAAAAGTATATACTTTGATAATGCTGCAACGTCAAATCCTAAACCGAAAATTGTCATAGAAGCGGTTCAGGATTACTTAAAAAATATATGTGCAAGCCCGGGGCGCGGTGGCTACGGGTTAGGACTTGAAGCAGGAAGGATAATCTTCGAAGCAAGAGAAAAAATAAGGCATTTGTTTAACGGCCCTTCAGAGGAAAACATCATTTTTACTCCTAATGTAACATATGCACTAAACTTTGCACTGCTCGGCATATTAAAACCTGGTGATCATGTAATAACTACAAGTATGGAACACAACTCTGTTATTAGGCCTTTAAGATTATTGGAGAAAAATAGAAATGTAGAAATTAGCATAGTAAAATGCAATAAAAAAGGTGAACTAGATCCTTCAGATATTATTAAAGAAATTAAACCCTCAACAAAAGCCATTGTTTTTACACATGCCTCTAATGTGTCAGGGACAATTTTACCCGTAGAAAGCCTACCCGAATTTAAAAATCATACAGATGCTTTTATAATACTAGATGCTGCACAAACTGCTGGAGTTATAGATATTGACTTTGAAAAATCAGGCCTAGACTTCTTGGGTTTCACAGGTCACAAGGCATTATACGGCCCACCTGGAACAGGAGGGCTAGTTATGAGCCGGCGAGCAGGCAAGGCCATAATGCCTACGATTTGTGGCGGAACAGGGAGCAGGTCTGACATGGAGTTTCAACCGGATTTTACACCTGATAAAATGGAGGCCGGTACCCCAAATACAGCTGGGATTGCGGGCCTATCGGCAGGATTAGATTTCATAAATGAAAACGGTGTTGATAAAATCCATAAACATGAGATGAAATTGACAAAAATATTCATTGACGGCTTAAAACAGATTCCAAAAGTTAAGATATATGGCCCAGATGAGATTGAAAAAAGAGTATCAACGGTTTCAATAACCATAGATGATTCTGATATGGGTGAGCTGGCATTTAGGCTTGATGTTGAATACGGAATAATGATAAGGTCCGGCCTTCACTGCAGCCCATTAGGACATAAGACATTGGGTACATTTCCCGAAGGGACTTTGAGGTTTAGTTTCGGTTATTTCAACACCGAAGAAGAAGTAGAATATGGCCTTAATGTAATAAAAGAATTGGCACAAGAATAAAACAATCTCCAAGTGATAAAATAAATTTGCGGTCTGTTAACTACAAATTAATAACTACAAATTAAAAATCACAAGAAGGTAAAACCACCGGCTAGGCCGGTGGTTGTTTTGTATTTTAGCTCATATAACTGAAAGGTTGAGCATTTGAAGGCTGATAGATGTTTAACATTGTATTTGTTGTGTTTTGCTGCATTGTCGGGACCTGATAATACCCTTTACTGTTCATGAATTGCCATAGCTCATAGGCTTGGTCAGTACAATTAATAGCGCCCTGAACCAGCATTCTGCGGAGCTCCGGATTTGCACACTCCAATGCCCCGGCAAGGCGTTTACTAGCACTACATTTATGAGCACTCATTACTGCTGATGCTACAGCACGGTCATCAATCTGCTTGGCTGAAGGATTTGGCATTTCCTTTTCTGGGCTTCTCAAACCATAAGTGGGTGAAAAGTTTGAAGTTGTCCTATAAGGGACTGCTTCTTGAAAGCCCTGTTGTTGAACTGAACTTACCATATTGTTGTATTCGTTTGTCATAAACTCTAGCTGCCTATTGATGATATCCTTTAATGATTGATCTTTGCAGTGCTCACTAAAAAGCTGTGCAGTATTAATTGCGTTAATAGATTCGGAAAGTACTTCATGGATCTTTATCACTTCATGAGCACCTAAATTAGCGGCTTGTGGCAATATAAATACCCTCCCTTCGAAATTTTACATACATAATTAATATCCCCAATTTCAACTTCAAGTATTCTACTGAAGCAAGAGAACCGTCCATGCGTTTCCCATGTGTAAATAATTTAAAAAATACAGAAATGCTTGAAATTTATGTAGATTTCATGTAAATTGGTATTGAGCAAAAAACTATTGAAACATAAAGGAGGAATTAAAGAATGAAAATATCCCGTTCAATAATTGCAGTTGATTCCCATACAATGGGTGAACCAACACGGATAGTCATAGGAGGCATTCCAAACATACCAGGTAAGACCATGCCCGAAAAAAGAGATTACATGACAAAACACATGGGCCATATCAGAACAGCCCTTATGCATGAACCTCGGGGCCATAGCGATATGTTTGGCGCACTAATTACTGCTCCTACTGTACCTGAAGCGGATTTTGGGATAATATTTATGGACAGCGGTGGATATTTAAACATGTGTGGTCATGGAACCATTGGCGCATGCACGGTCGCGGTGGAAACAGGGATGGTGAAAGTTACTGAACCGGAAACAAAGCTGATATTGGATACACCTGCAGGCATTGTGAATGCCAAAGTAAAAGTAAAAGACGGAAAGGCAAAAGGAGTAACATTTAAAAATGTACCCGCATTTTTATACAAACAAGATGTAAAAATAAATGTAGGGCCATTTGGGGAAATAGCCCTTGATATAGCTTTTGGAGGCAGTTTTTTTGCAATACTTCCGGCAGAAGAATTGGGACTAAAAGTTGAAAGACAATATGCCCAGAGATTAATTGAGGCTGGCATGAGCATCCTAGAGCAGGCAAATAAAGACATACAAGTAAAACACCCTGAAAAACCACACATAAATACAATTGACCTTGTAGAAATTACTGATAAACTCAACGAGCCAGGAGTTTGTTCAAAAAATGCTGTTATCTTTGGCGAAAAATCCCTAGATCGCTCACCTTGTGGCACAGGCACATGCGCCAAAATGGCTGCCCTTTACTCTCACGGAGAACTTCAACTAAACCAAGAATTTATCAATGAGAGTATATTAGGCACGCGATTTACCGGAAGGCTTGTGGAAAAAACAAAAGTTGCAAAATTTGATGCTGTTATTCCCGAAATTACCGGTAGGGCCTTCATCACCGGTGTAAATCACTATATGATAGATGATGAAGACCCGTTAAAATATGGATTTACATTGAGATAAATGCTCAAATTAATATCTACGTCTAATGAAACTGTTCGCCTTTGTCTCTCTGTTGCTGTTGTATTTTCTCGTTGTTTGATGGTTTTTCATTGTATTCAAAGGTATTACAATTTGTTGCTTGATACTCCGAAACATCACTTTTCTCCGATATTTCAATCGTTTCTGCATTACATAAGTTATTGTCTTGCCAATATTTACATGTATCCACGACACATGTAATCTTGGGATTTAGCTTACGACCCGCTCCTACAAATTCCTCGGCAAAACCAACCCAATTCATATTATCAGCAGAACCTATTAAATTAGACAGACCTCTTCTCTCGGAAAACGTCTTGCACTTGGTTTGTTCAGCTTTTTGGGACATTTTTCCAACTTCTTCGTTTAAGATATCGATACTTGCTGCACCGCACCTGCTACCGGGAATCCAATGTGTACAATTATTAATATCACATTTTACCTTGGGCATTTGAATTTCTTCAGGCATAAATTCACCTCCTGAAAATCGTTATATTTTATTGTTTGTTTTTTGGCTTATAATATTCAAGTAGAGTCTATTGAGAATTAAGCTTTAAAAATATGATATAATAAAATTAACTCTGATAAGGTAAATTTTAGCTAAATACGGGAGGTGCATTGGCTTGCTATCGAGAGAGCAGCTGGCGTCATACATAGACCACACACAGTTAAAACCTATTGCCACACATGATGATATTGCAAAACTTTGTGATGAGGCTATAGAATACGGCTTTCATTCAGTATGTGTAAACTCATGTTATGTTAAACATGCTGCAGACAAGCTTTTAAAAACCCCAGTTAAAGTATGTGCCACAACAGGATTTCCCCTTGGAGCTATGTCAAAAGAGGCAAAAGCCTTTGAAGCAGCTGAAGCAGTAAAAGCAGGGGCAACTGAAATAGACATGGTGGCGAATCTTGGATTGTTTAAAAGCGGGGATTATTTTGGTGTAACCGAAGATATTAATGCTGTAGTTAGTGCGGTAAAACAGCTAAACTCCGAGGCAATTGTAAAAGTAATACTTGAAACGTGTTATCTTGATTCTTATGAAAAAGTCTCCATTTGCAAACTTGCAATGGACGGTGGAGCGGATTTTGTAAAGACATCCACTGGATTTGGGCCTGGTGGTGCAACTGTTGAAGATGTAATACTTTTAAAAAAGATGGTAGGTGACTCATTAGGGGTAAAAGCAGCAGGAGGTATACGTGATTTGGAAACCGCAGTAGCCATGATTGAGGCTGGAGCCACCCGCATCGGAGCAAGTGCCGGAGTTAGATTGATTAATGAAATAAAGGAAAAAGAATAAATAAAATACAAAAAGAGGTGGGCTAAAATGCTTTGGCAAAAACCTGGGAAGGAAAATACCGAAAACACTATTGAAATCGTAAAAAACACCGTAAAAGAAAGGGGCATAAAACATGTTGTTACAGCCTCATCTACAGGATATACAGCTAAACTACTTAAACAGCAAGTATCAGGGGCAAATATTGTATGTGTAACACATGTTTGTGGTTTTAAAACCCCTGGCGAGATGGAGATGCCTCGAGAAATGCGACAAGAATTAGAAACATCCGGAGTAAAGGTTTTGACTACAACTCATGTGCTTTCAGGTGTTGAACGCGGTATGAGTCGTAAGTTTGGCGGAGTTTATCCGGCGGAAATAATATCAAATACATTGAGGATGTTCGGCCAAGGGACAAAGGTTTGTGTTGAAGTTGCAACAATGGCACTTGATGCTGGGCTTATTCCATATGGTGAAGAAATAATAGCGGTAGGTGGGAGCAGTACAGGTGCAGATACAGCTGTTATAATGCGACCTGCTCATGCTTCTGAAATATTTAACACATGGATTTCCCAGATATTATGCAAACCCGCTAATTTGTAAATCATAAGATAAAATTAAAAGTACAATTTAAAAATAGGAGAATAGGAGAATGTAAGTGACTGAAAATACGGCAAAAGTTTATGAAGTGTTAAAAGAGCTTGAAATACCGTATACAAGGTATGAACATAAGCCAGCTTACACCATTGCTGATCTTGAGGGGCTCGGAGACATATCGAGTTGTATCTGTAAAAACCTTTTTGTGCGCAATCAAAAGGGAAATCGCCACTTTCTCGTTATAATAGAACAGACCAAGAAGGCAAATCTAGCTGATCTTGCGGAAAAAATAGGCAGCACAAAACTCAGCTTCGGATCAGAAAGAAGGCTTGAAAAATACTTAGGATTAAAGCCTGGAGCGGTTTCGCCCTTTGGACTTATAAATGATGAAAACAAACAAGTAGAAGTAGTGGTTGATGAGGATTTAAAGAAAACCGAAAATGTGGGTTTTCACCCGAACGCAAACACAGAGACACTAATAATAAGTTTTTCTGATTTTGAAAAATACCTTAAATGGTGCAATAACAAGGTGAAGTACATAAAATTATAAAATGGACTGCTCAAAACAAAAGATACAGAAGAGTAACATCCACCGGCTAGGCCGGTGGATGTTTATTATACAGAACTAACTATTTACAGCGCTTTTACCTGCTACAAATCCTGAAGACCAAGCCCATTGAAGATTATAACCGCCACAGGCTCCGTCAATATCCAGTATCTCGCCGCATAGGAAGAGGCCTTTCACCAGTTTGGATTCCAAACTGTATGGGTTTACCTCATCTGTATCTACACCCCCGGCAGTCACTTGAGCACTTGGCCATGACTTTGTCCCTGTTATTTGAAATCGCCAATCCTGTAAAATTGTAGCTATGTTTTTTTTCTCCCCACTTGTCAGCATGCTTACTGGCTTTTTCAAATCTGAAATACCGGCCTGCTTTAACATTACAGGTATAAGCCGCTTATTTATAAAGCCTACTAAGCTAAAATCAACACTCTTTTCAGGCATATTTTTAAACCGTTGTGTTAAATAATTCTCAAGTTCTTTTTGCGTCATATTATCTATTACCGAAATTTTAACAATTGCTTCCTGCTTTTCATGTATCAGCTCTCCTGCTTTTCGGCTGATTTGAAAGATAGGTGGGCCGGAAACACCGTAATTTCCAAAGAGAATATCTCCCCGATCTTTTTGCAAATGTTTATTGCCAGACAATAGCTCACAAGTTCCTACAAATTTAACCCCATCAATTTGTTTAAAAAAATTGCCTTTTAGCTTTAACTGCACAAGGGCAGGGAAGATATCCACTATATTATGACCCAGTTTTTTTGCAAGCTCAAAACCATTCCCATCTGAACCGCTGGAAGGCATGGCCTTTCCCCCGCAAGCTAGGATAATCCTGTCACAGTGTAAAACCCTGCCATCTTCCAGGCCTACACTAAATCCCTTATCATTCCTTTTTATATCCTTTACAAAGGCATTACAAACTATATCCACACCGCTTTTGTTTAATTCATACAAAAGCACATCCAAAACACTTGATGCTTGACCTGACATAGGGAAAACCTTCCCAGCATCTTCAACACTTGGAGTTATTCCCAATTTCTCAAAAAATCCAATCGTCTTTGATACATCGAAAACCGAAAGTGCATTATATGCGAATTCAGGCCTTTTTCCATTATAGCAGGCATGGCTTGAGGACACATTAGTATAGTTACATCGGCCATTTCCTGTTGCAAGGATCTTCTTACCTATGCGCGCATTTCGTTCGAGTATAGTGACATTTGCTCCGGCATATTTAGCAGAAAGGGCAGCCATCATACCTGATGCACCACCGCCTATTACAAATACTTTAAGTTTGCTCTTTCGGGACATAAACCATACCCCTTATCGTGTAAATATTTCGTGTAAAATCAATTACATTGTATCAAAAAACCTGACAAAAACAAATCAGCGTTGGGATAAACTGCCCCAGAACTATATCATAAAAACATAATATTCAAATATATAATTTTAAAGATTCCGCTCAATTTTTGTAAATATGATGTTGAAAATATATTAAGATGTGGAATAATGAATATATATAGATCTAGGAAAACATAAAAAGGAGGAAGATATTTTGCAGAAGTTAAAAATCGCGGTAGTTGGCTTTGGAAATGTGGGCAGGGGCTCGGTGGATGCAGTTAAAGCGAGCCCTGACATGGAACTTGTTGGTGTAGTTTTGAGAAACAAAACCAAAATCCAGCGAGTGCAAAGTGTGTTAAACGATGTACCTGTGGTAACCGATTTTAGACAGCTGGAAAAACCGGATGTAGCGATTCTGGCAATTCCCAGCCGATCAGTTCCTAAAGTGGCTGCCCAATACTTAAATAATGGAATAAGCACAATTGACTGTTTTGACATACACGGTGATGCCATCATAGAACTCAGAGATGATTTAGATATAATTGCAAAACAAAACGAGTGTGTTGCAGTGATATCCGCCGGATGGGACCCGGGAACCGATTCAATGATTAGAACAATACTTGAAATAGTTACACCACGCGGACTTACCTTCACAAATTATGGCCCTGGGATGAGCATGGGTCATACTGTTGTGGTAAAGGCCATCGATGGCGTTGAAGATGCGATATCACTTACAATTCCCCAGGGAACCGGCATCCATAGAAGACTTGTTTATGTAAAAATAAAAGATGGCTTCGATTTTGACAAAATAGCCGAAGCAGTTAAAAAGGACCCGTATTTTGTAAATGATGAAACTCATGTCGTAAAGGTAGAAGATATTAAAAGCCTTATCGATGTAGGCCATGGAGTACATATGGAGCGAAAAGGTGTAGCGGGAATAACCCATAATCAAATAATAGAATTCACCATGTCTGTAACAAACCCTGCTGCCACAGGCCAAATCATGGCAAGTGCTGCACGCGCTGCCAAAAAGCAGGCTCCTGGTTGCTACTCACTGCCCGAAATTCCCCCAATAGATTTTATACACGGTGATAAGCGCAACCTACTAAAAAAATTAATATAAAGTATTGCAACCGTTGAAATTTTGTGATAGAATAATATAAACATAAGAAAACCTAGTGTTAAATTTAATGAAGGGGAAGAGTAACCTTGTTTCAAAGGTCAAAGAGAGCCGCCACTGGTGAGAATGCGGTACTAAAGATCGAGGCGAATGGCCCCCGGAAAAGATGTGGCGAATGAAATATGTAGCTACATACGGAATGTCCTCCGTTACCTACAGGACAGGATATCGCTATATATAGCCGTATCCTATTAAAAGCGGTTTTGCATTAAATTAGGTGGCAAAAGCATTTCGTCCTAAAGATGAAATGCTTTTTATTGTTTATACAGCTAATAATGCAAGACAATTCTGGGTGGCACCGCGGAACAAAAACATCCGTCCCTTATATGTTCGGATGTTTTTTATTTTGTGTAAAATACATAGTAGGGAAATAAAAGCTCATTTGGCGAAATTCCGCCAGACAATGGAAAACTAAAAACAGGAGGTGAGGCCTGTGACATGAAAGGAAGCTCCAATTAATGACATTAAACAAAATGATTTTATAACCAAAAGAAAAATCGAGGAGGAAAAATCCATGAAATTAAAAACAATGGTAACAACTTCGCTTTTAATGGCCATAGGCCTTGTACTTCATCAAATAGTACCACCTATAGTAGGGGGTATGAAGCCTGATTTCTTACTTTCTATGTTGTTTGTAGCATTATATATTGAAAACAGCCCTAAAAATGCCGTGATAGCGGGCCTCCTGGCAGGTATATTTTCAGCTCTAACCACCGGATTTCCCGGAGGCCAGGTAGCAAATATGGCAGATAAGATGGTTACAGCTTTTGCAGTGTATTTCATGATAAAAGCCATGAATAAATTAAACAACAACATCAAGGTGCCTATTACTGCAGCAGTTGGAACCATTATAAGTGGAACAGTATTTTTAGGCACAGCCTTACTTGTCATTGGCAGTTTACCAGTAGCATTTCCAGTGCTATTTACAACAATAGTTCTCCCTGCAGCAGCAATAAATACATTTACAACTTACATCTGCTATAATGTAGTATTCTCTGCCCGCAATGCTGTTAGAAGAGCATAAAGAGGGTGCTTGTGATGGTAAGCTACAGCTTTTAAGGAAGATCGTAGCTATTCTTGAGCTTGGACCAAACGTAGCAGGGGCAGCGCGCAGGACGCGCACTGGCTTGCACTCGGCAGGATGCCGAATTGCAAGCTTTCCCCTGCGAAGTGCTGGGCCAAGCTTTAGAATAGCAGGTCGAGCTTTAAGTTTAGCTTACCGTCATAAACACCTACCTACTTTGTAAATACATGTTCTCCTACTTTATAAATCACCGGCTTTGACATAAGCCAGCTGTTTGCAGTTTTAGATGGGTTAAAAAAATATAGTGCTCCACCAGTGGGGTCTTTACCAGCTAGTGCTTCGTCACAAGCTTTATATGATTCAGTATTTGGAATTGCAATATCAATCCTGCCGTCAAGTACAGGTGAAAATTGATATAAACCCAAATTGTCTATTTGATATATTACACCTCTTATCGAATTTGGGAAAATAGAGCTTTTGACTCTATTGACAACAACCGCGCCCACACCCAGCTTACCTAAATACGGTTCTCCTTCAGCCTCTGCGTGAATTAATTTTGCTAAAATCACTCTATCCTGTGAGGTATATGAAATGCCAGAATCTGCTCTTATTGAATCTCTATCTATGTATCCGCCTCTTGAAGTAGTTGTTTGGGTTTCTCGTTTGGGGGCTTGAACTTGCTTTCCGGGAATAAGAAGCCTCATACCAGGATATATGGAATTTCCTATCAAACCATTTAACTGCTTAATACTCTCTACTGAAACCCCGTAATTTCTTGAAATTAAAAAAAGCGTATCTCCTTTGCAAACAGTGATCCGCTTATAAGGGCTCTTTTGTGGGACATATAGGGTTTGTCCAACAAATATGTTATTTGAATAAAGCCCATTCAGGCTCTTTAACTCCCAAAGATCAATCTCAAATCTTTTGCTTATAAGGTAAAGTGTATCACCGGATTTTGCTATGTACTTTTGGGGCACGAGCAGCACCTGTTTTGCAACGAGAGAATTGGACTGCAGGTCATTTGCTGCCCTTATTTTTTCTATAGGCACACCGGTTTTTTTGCTCAAGGAAAACAAGGTATCACCGTGTTGCACCGTATAGACTTCTGCCATAGCCACTGTGCTCAAAATAAGTAGGAAAATTAAAGCAAGTGTGAATATGATATTTAATTTTCTTATAAAATGCATCAAATCACTCTCCCTTTTTTCTATGGGTTATATTATACTAAAACCTTGAGCATGTTTCATTAGTAAAATTAGCCATGGGTAATAAAACCACATATAAAAAAACAAACACCTACAGGTGTTTATTTTTTAAAGTCAATTCTCAACTTGCCGTTTGTTGTTGCAATTGACGAAACTTTAAGGTCTAAAGGCAATGGGGGAGGGGTAAAGGTCATATCATAAGATGCCATAAGGTCCTCGATTACCTTTGGCGGGAGCTTAACACCACTGAAATCGAGCTTTACTGGTTTGAACCTAACCTTTTGATCTTTTGTGAGTATCATATTGCATGTAATTGAATAAAAAGGTGTTTTGGCTCCTGGGAGTTTTTCCGATACAGTCACCCCTTCAGGGCTAAAAGTAAAGTATACGTATTTAAGCCTTTCATCCCCGGAAAACAACTTTTTCGTCAGGCTTTTATCCGTAAATTCTGCTCTGGCTGTAAGTGAAAAGTAATTCACCTTCAAATCATCAGGCGATACATTTGACCATGGCAACTTTGATAGGTTTTTAAGCAAATAATCTAGTGAAGGCAGTGCCTCTTGCCAGCTTTTACTCATCATTTCCAAAAAGGCGGTATCATCTAGCACAAGTTTTGCCTGATTTAATTCATTTTGTTTTTTCTCAAGTGTGTTCTTTATTTCTTCAAGAGCCTTTTGAGCCTGCTCTTCTAATGCCTTAATCTGTTTTTGTTTATCCACAATATCCAATTCCTCCTGTCTCCTAATGGATATAACGGACTTTGTTTCCAATATTACATTATTATAATATTCCATAATGAATAATATGTTATCGAATCTCCTAAAAAACTCCCCTAAATCATCAGCACCTACTAGCACAGTGAGGAAATTACCTAGGCCGCCTTTAAAGCTAAAGACTATCCAGTCGGCAAGTTGATGCTGATTATCCTTAAACTTGTTATCTAGCGCTATGAGTTCACGTTTCTTTTGTTCAAGGTTTTTTTCTAATTCCTTATTTTGTAATGAAAGCTCATCAAGTTGATTCTGCAAAGACAAAACTTTAGAGTCTAGTGCCAGTATTTCTTCAATAAGCTTTTGCTCTACATCATCAATTTTTTTGCCGGTAAAAATTAAAGCGCCTTCTGTATTATTGGGAATCAAAATATTCAATATAAAAATTATTGATATAACTACACAAATAAATTGCTTTCTACTCAATGGACTGTTCCTCCCAAAACATAAAAGAACATGATTATTACTAAAATATTCTACGGTGACCGTAAATATCCTTTGATAAGCTTAATTCTTCTTATAATTTGTAGTATAATAATAACTAACCGATAACATAAAGTGAATATTATCATTTTTATTAAAATATAT
>DUTQ01000100.1 GCA_012841995.1 Thermoanaerobacterales bacterium
AGGTATCAGTTTTTGAAGATGGATCTACATCTACTAAAACAACCCCCATATCCATTTCATCTGCAGTAAGTAGCATTTCGGCAGCAGCTAGCGGTTTTAAAACTATAGCTCCAATAGAAAGACCAGCTTTTTCTACACAGCGTGCAATATTGTATGTGGCAGTCATAATACCAGTAATAATGCATGCATGGACCTCCAACCTCGTTCCAACCATGCCTATTGGGTCTTTTATACCTTCACAGCCATCTACAATGAATTCCCTCGGTATTATATCAATAATCTCTCTATCATAGGGTATCGCCATAATTTTTGAGGCCTGTAAGGCTCTTTCAACATCTTGATGCGTAATTTCTCCATTGCTACGCGGTATTGCAACTACGCCGCGATTGTCAAACAACTTAATGCTTTCTCCGGAAAGGCCAATCACAACTTGACTTAATTTTATACCAGACATTTCTTCTGCTTGACCTACTGCCTTTGATATGCTCTGGACTGCTAAATCTACATTTATAACAATCCCTTTCTTGATGCCTGAAGAGGCGGTAATCCCATAGCCTAATATATCAATATCACCAGAGTCTGTTATTTTTCCAATCATGCAGCATATTTTAGATGAACCAAGATCTAAACTGGCTACAATATTGTTTTTGCCCAAAGCTTCGCCTCCTCTCACCTAGGGCGAACGTTGCTCCCTCTTTATAAAATTCAACATATAATTAAGATTCCCTTTTTATTTCTGATCTTTTTTTGGAAAGATATGTTTTATAATTCCACGTCTAATAATAGCAAGGTTTTGAAAAATCCTAACACCAAAGGCAAATATTGCCGCTAAGTAAATGGGTATCCCCAATCTATCGCCAAAATACGTCAAAAAACCTGCCATTAGTGTATTAGCAAAAAAACCTGTAATAAAAATATTTACATCAAAATTATTTTCATATATTGCCCTTATTCCACCAAAAACACTATCTAGTGCTGCAAGAATGGCAATCGACATATATGAAGAATATTTTACAGGTATACTGATAGGTGATATAAAGCCTATGAACAAACCGATAATAAGGCCAATTAGCGGATAGATCATTGATTTTCACCCGCTTTCGTGGGCTTTAAATAATTAAGTTGAATTGGTCTTGTATATGCGGGCATCTGTATCTTGTCCTGTTTTTTTATACTTACCTGAATATTATAAACTTCTAGATACTCTATGATGCCACCTCTCATTTTCAGTGAAGCTTCAAGAACATCCGGATCTCCTACTGCCTTAATAGTAAATGGTGGGGCCAATCTAATTGAATTTACTATAATAGTAGGACCAACACATCTGACCTCACTTGTAGCTACAATCCTCAAGTCGTTAACTGAGACAGCTTCAGCACCTGCCGCAAACAACTCGTTTATTACTCTTAAGATATCCTCATCATGAATTAAATACAGATTTGGATCCTCCCCAGGTTGTTTTGGAACATTGCTATCATCTAAAGTTATAACAACTCCAGGTCCCTCACCAGCTGTTAAACCAGCCATCATTCGAGTCTTTTCCAGTTCTTTTTGCATAGCTTCTGTCAAGCTGCTTATCTTTGATGCTGAATTTTCATACTCATCTATACGCAATCTTAAATTTAAAACTTCCTTTTTAAGCATATCTCTTTCATCTGTAATGTTTTTAAGTTCTTGAGCTATTTCCTGTGCTCTTTGATGCGATGTATAGGCACTACCACTTATCTGTGTAGTTCTAAATTGTGCTACAAGCATCATACCTAAAACCAGACAAACTAATGCAATTGAAAGACCAGCTTTGTTTTTATCATTCATACATTTTTGCCCCCTTTTATTGCAATAAATAAATCTATTCAAAGGGCTTGAAAACAGGTATATCGCAACTCATATCCAAAACACCTTTGCCTCGATCATTGGTTCTTATATCTTCCAATAGATCTTTTATATAATCCATCTTTTTTTCATCGGCATTACCTAAAAGAATTTCGTATCCATCTAATGTGTACAGAGAAATTTCGGGTTGCTGTTGTGAAACAAAATCTAGGTGAATTTCTGATAGTTCAGGCATTATTTGAGTTAGATGCTTAATACAGGTCAATACTTTTTTATAATGCTCTGATGAGTTTTTGTCTATAGAAGGTTGTTTTGCAACCTTTGCATCTGATATTGTTAAGCCAGTAATAATAGGTATAGAATAACTCTCTAATCTTGATACTTTTTTAACAATAACGCCTTGGCAATCTATCAATACAAAACCGTTTAAATAATTTAATGCAGCCACAATTTCTCGTTCTTTTATATTTATCGAAAGAGTATTTGGAAGCTTGTGCTTAACTTGCACTTCTTTTATAGGAAACTTTTGCATTATTGCATTCTTAACAACATCTTGTTTAACCACAAGTAAATTCTTACCATAATATTGACTTACACATCTTAAAATTTCTTTCTTTGATATACTTTCATTTCCTGCTATCTCAATGTTCTCTATATTAAAAAAAGGCCCTTTTATTATTGGTATCACTGTTATTATACATAAAAAAAATATTATCAACAATAGCCTTTTAAAGTTAATCTTCCTCTTTATTTCTTGATTTCTATATATTTCAAAAGGAGCTTGTTCTTTCATGAGCATCACTTGTCCCTTTTTCTTATAAAAAAATAAAAAAAAGAAAATTGCTACTACTTATATTTCAAAATTAATCTATTTTTACTATCTTCGCACCTAGTCTTGAGAGATTTCCTTCAATGTTCTCATATCCTCTTTCTACATGAGTTGACCCTTCCACACAAGTTTTTCCTTCAGCTGCCAAAGCAGCTATAATCAAAGCTGCACCAGCTCTTAAGTCATTTGCCTCAACTTTTGCACCCGTAAGTTTTTTAACACCTTTTATTATAGCGGTATTTCCATTTATTGTTATATTTGCTCCCATTCTTTTAAGCTCTTCAGCATGTTTAAAGCGATTCTCAAAAACTGTTTCTGTGAGAATAGACGTCCCATCCACAGTGGTAAGAAACGCCATCATAGGAGCCTGCATATCTGTTGGAAATCCAGGGTAAGGCAATGTTCTCAAACTATCAAGAGAATATAGCGGATTTTGTGCTGAAAGCTGTATGAAATCATCATGACAGCTAATCTTACAACCGGTTTCACGCAACTTGGCAAGAATCGGTTCCATATGTTCCATTACTACATTTTTTAAAATTACATCTCCCCTTGTAATTGCAGCAGCAACAAGATAGGTGCCTGCAGCAATTCTATCAGGAATTACAGTGTAATCCTCAACAACATTCAAGTCTCTTATGTTACATCCTCGTATTTTTATAGTATCTGTCCCTGCCCCTTTAACATCAGCACCCATTTTGTTTAAAAAATTTTGTAGGTCAACAATTTCGGGCTCTTTTGCGACATTTCGCAGAATTGTATCACCTTTAGCCAAAACTCCAGCTAACATAAGGTTTTCAGTGGCGCCAACGCTTGGAAAATCAAAATGGATATCAGCACCCATAAGGTTTTTAGCTTCAGCAAAAATAAAGCCATGCCTTTCTTGTAAATTAACACCCATTTGCGCAAGACCTTTTAGGTGCAAATCTATGGGACGAGGCCCAATTTCGCATCCTCCTGGATAAGAAACCCTAACCTCTCCAAATCTTCCAAGTAAAGCCCCCATTAAAATAATAGAAGAACGCATTTTTCTCATTAAATACTCTGGAACTTCCCATGTTTTAATATTAGAGCTGTCAATAACAATAGTATTAGCTTTCCTTGAAATTTTTGCACCTAAAAACCTTAAAATGTCAATCATAATAGATATGTCTTTTATATCAGGTACATCATAAATCGTGCTCTTATAAGGATTTAATACCGTCGCAGCTAGAATTGGAAGACTTGAGTTTTTTGAACCCTGAACTTTAATCTCACCAGAAAGAATATTACCCCCAATAATATGATATGCCCCCAATCAATTCACCTCCGGTATATTGCGTACTCCTCCTCCTTCATAAATCTGGCGCAAATTTTCTACAATTTTATATGCAACATCACAAATATCTCCTGCCCCTATCGTCATCGCCAAATCCCCAGGTGCTAACTTTTTTATTAAGTAATCAACAATATCTTTTTTATCCTCAATATAAATTGCTTTTTTCCCTTTAAACTTGAGTAAATTATATATAAGTTCTGCAGAAACACCTGGAATAGCTTTTTCTCCCGCATCATATATACTTGTAATTATTACTTCATCAGCATCTTCAAAGGCTTCGCTAAACTCTTTTGCTAAAAATTTTGTCCTCGTATATCGATGAGGTTGGAAAATCGCATAGATCTTCGTCGGACTACAAGATCTTGCAGCATTAAGTGCAGCCATGATTTCCGTTGGATGATGGGCATAATCGTCTATGATTTTAGTTCCAGATATATCACCTATAACCTGAAACCTTCTTTTTGCACCACTAAAACAACTTAAAGCATCGGCTGCATCTTTCATATTTATTCCAATTCCATTTGCCACAGCTAAAGCTGCCGTTGCATTATATATATTATGCATTCCTGGAACATGAAGTTCCACATTCACTAAAAAATCACCTTTAAAAAATAAATCAAAATTTGTCTCCATTCCTTTTATCTGTATGTTTTGTGGCATATAATCTGCCGGATATTTTATACCATAGCTAAAATAGTTGCTTGTAATTCCTTCTGCTATTTTTCTGACGTTTTGGTTATCAGTACCTAAAACAGAAAACCCACCGTCTTTTATATTTAGCAAAAACTTTTTAAAAGCTTTAGTCATCCTATCCATGTTTTTATAATAGTCCATATGGTCATTCTCAATATTGGTTATAACAGCTATATATGGTTTTAGTTTTAGAAAGGAGCCATCACTTTCATCGGCCTCAGCTACCATATATTCTCCTTTTCCAAGAGTGGCATTTCCTCCTATATCATTTAACTCCCCGCCAATAACAACTGTGGGGTTATATCCGTTTTTTTCCATAATTAAAGAGAGCATTGAAGTAGTAGTAGTCTTCCCATGGGCGCCAGTAATTGCAATACCCTTTTTGGGTAGCATTAAAAGACTTAAAACATCAGCTCTATGCATAACAGGTATACTATTTTTTATTGCGCCCATATATTCCGGGTTTGTTTTGGGAATAGCAGAAGAAATAACCACTAAATCTGATCCTGTTATATTTGATTCATCATGGCCGATAAACACTTCAGCACCCATATTTTCAAGTCTTGCTAGTGTTTCAGAGTATTTTAAATCAGATCCAGAGACTTTATAGCCAAGATTAAGAAGTATTGTCGCTATACCACTCATCCCCGTACCACCGATGCCAACAAAGTGAATATGGTTATAATTAGCTGTCAATATTTTCTCTCCTTCCGTAAAAACCAAGAGTATATATGATTATATTATGCAATGATTTTCATTAGTGTTACAACAAAATATGTGCTTGTACTCTTTCATCTTACCATACAGTTATACCGAAGTAAATATTTCTTATTTTATAAGCTCGATTATCTCATTTAATATTAAGTCAATAGCTTTTGGATTGCCTAGTCTTTTGCTAGCTTGTGCCATTGACTCAAGTCTTTCTCTGTTCAATATTATATGTTCTATTTCAGATAACAAAACCTTTCCAGTCAGAAACTTGTCTTTTATAACAATTCCAGCGCTATTTTCTTTAATGTATCGCGCATTAAAATCTTGATGGTTATCTGCAGCATTTGGTAGCGGTATTAATATTGAAGGTTTACCACAAAGTGTTATTTCAGAAATACTTATCGCTCCAGCTCTTGAAATAACAAGATCACAAGCAGCATATGCATCTTTCATTTCATAAATATATGGCCTTATTTTAATATGTCCTAAGTTATTTAATGATATTCCTTTATTTTCCAACAATTGTCTGTATTTATCATAATGTTTTTGACCTGTTACATGTATTATCTGGAATTTTTTTGTCTTTGCCGCTTGTTCTATAACATATAACATGGCATCATTTATACGAGCTGCCCCTTGGCTACCTCCAAAGCATAACACTGTTGGCAAATTAGGATCAAGCCCGAATTTTTTAACTGCTGTCAATCGATCACCTGTACATATTTCCCTTCTTACTGGATTTCCTGTCAATACAGTTTTTGTACTGGGAAAATATTTTTTTGAATCAGGAAAACTAATGGCAACTCTATCTACAAAATGAGACAAAATCCTGTTTGTCATTCCCGGTTTTACGTTTTGTTCATGTATGATTGACGGAATACCAAAAAGTGCAGCAAATAATATGACCGGTCCAGCTACATACCCACCAGTCCCAACCACAAGATCAGGGCTTTCATTTTTAATTATCTTAATTGAATCAAAGGCTCCTAAAAACATTTCTTTTATGGATACAATAGTATCTAACGATATCTTTCTCTCAAAGCCTTTTACTCGTATTTTCTTTAACTGAAAACCTGCCTTTGGTACGAGATCCTTTTCAAGGCCTCTATCGGTACCTACAAAAATTATGCTAGCGTCAATAAAATGGCGTTTTAATGCAGATGCTATAGCTATTGCCGGATAAATGTGCCCTCCAGTGCCGCCACCGGCAAATATAAACTTCTTTGGCATTTTAATTGGCCTCCGTATATTTCGAAATATTAAGCAATATTCCCACTTCAGACATAGTTATAACAAGGGATGAACCCCCATAGCTTATAAACGGCAGTGGCATTCCAGTAACTGGCATAGAGGCTGTTACTACCGCTATATTTATCAGGAACTGAAATGTAATAAGGGTAGTTATCCCTGTTGCCATTAACCTGCCAAAAGTATCTTGCATGGTAATTGCTGTTTTATAACCTCTCCATATGAAAAACATGAATAAAATAATTACAAACGCTGCCCCAATAAATCCCAATTCTTCTCCGATTATGGCAAAAATAAAATCTGTCTGTGGCTCAGGCAGATAAAAAAATTTTTGACGGCTATGCCCCAGACCTAATCCAATAAGTCCCCCTGAACCTAGAGCATATAAGGATTGAATTATATGATAACCTGAATCCATTGTGTCCTTCCATGGATCCAAAAAAGATAAAAACCTTTTCATACGATAGCCCTTGCTAAAAATCAGATAGAATACAGCTACTAATCCACATGCACTTAAGGAAAAAAGGTGAAAAATATTACAACCTGCTGCAAATAACATTACCATTGTCGTAAGTCCAACTAATACTGCTGCACTTAAATGGGGCTCCTTTAAAATCAATCCACATACAAGCCCTGTAACAATCAGAAATGGAAGCACCCCTGTAAAGAAACTCCCAATCTGCTCACCTTTCCTCTCCAAACCAGATGAAAGATATATAATCATGCCCAATTTGGCAAATTCAGAAGGCTGAAAAGTCAAAGAACCTATACCAATCCAACGTCTGGCCTCGTTTATTACTATTCCTATTCCCGGGATTAATACTATTATAAGCAAGAATAGCATAATAAAAATTATGTGCTTTTCATGTCTTTTTATTTTCCAGTAATCATAATTCATAAAAAAAATCATAGAGATAAATCCTAAAATAGCCCATAACAATTGTCTTTTTAGAAAATAAAAGCTGTCCTTATGCTTATAATAAGCCCAAACGCTACTAGAGCTAAAAACCATGATTATACCTATACACAGTAAAGCTAATGCAGAGAACATGATGGCAAAATCCGGGTGGTTACGTGATCTCACCTTTTAATCACTCCTTTAATTGACCCATCAAAGAGTGCACAGCATTTTTAAAAACTATACCACGTTCTTCAAAACTTTGAAACATATCCCAGCTTGCACAAGCAGGTGATAAAAGCACAGTGTCTCCAGGCCTCGCCTCGTTTTTTGCCAGGTTTACCGCTTCCTGCAGCGAATAGGCCTTTTCAATATTTAAAAAACCTTGCTTTATTGCCGCATCTTCTAATATTTTTGCAGTAGCTCCAATTAAAATAAGTTTTTTAACTTTGCCATTGAAAGATTTTATAAAATCGGTAAAATCACTTTTTTTGTCATATCCCCCTGCTATTAACACTATAGGCCCTTCTACTGCTTCTATAGCTTTTTGGGAAGAGTTTGGATTTGTCCCTTTAGAATCGTTAATATACTTTACTCCGTTAATAGTAGCAACATACTCCAATCGATGTTCTACACCATGGAAGTCCTTCAGGGTTTCAGCCATTAAGTTTAAATTTGCTTTGGCAATCCAGCATACAGATACTGCCGCCAATGCGTTTTCAAGATTGTGGAGACCTTTTATACCCAATTCATTTGCCTTTAATATAGGGAAAAAACCCCCTTGTCCTTTTATAACTATTACATCGTTTTTTACAAATACGCCAAAATCCAGTTCTCGTTTTCTACTAAAAAATATCACTTTCCCATTAGCCCTTTTTGCAAGTGAAAAGGCTATAGGATCATCATAATTTATTACCGCATAATCGTTTTCGTCTTGATTTTCTAAAATTCTTGCCTTTGCTTCAATATAATTTTCAAAAGTCTTATGGCGGTTTAAATGATCTTCAGATATATTTAATATTGTTGCAATTTTGGGCTTGAATTGCAAAATATTTTCTAATTGAAAGCTACTTACTTCAACTACAACATAATCTTGATCGCCTTTATTAACTTCCCGAATTAGTGGTATACCAATATTGCCAGCAACAGAAACAGTTTTACCATCGTTTTTAAGTATCTCTCCAATTAGTGTGGTTGTTGTTGTTTTACCATTAGTCCCTGTTACAGCAATAATTGGAGCCTTCATAAACCAATAGCCTAATTCCAATTCACTAATAATTGGAATATCTCTTTTGCGAGCTTCTTTTAATATTTTTAGATCTCCTGGAATGCCTGGACTTACAACTATTAAATCACAACCATTTAAAAGATTAAGGGGATGGCTTTCAAGCACCAGCTTAATTCCAAGGGATTCCAATAAATCGGCATTTTTAATACTTGATCTATCCTTGATATCACTCGCCGTAACATTTGAACCTATTTTGTTTAATTCAATAGCCGCTGCAACTCCACTCTTGGCAAGCCCTAACACAAGAATGTTTTTACCCTTTAAATCCATAACCTGTTTCCCCTTTCTTTCTAGCATTCAATCAACTATACAACAAGCATAAATCCAATAAACCCAGTGACCAAAGTAAATGCCCAAAAAACAAACACTACCTTTTTTTCACTCCATCCGTTTAGCTCGAAATGGTGATGAATAGGGCTCATTTTAAAAAGTCTCTTACCAGTAAATCTGAAAGCAATCACCTGTAGAATTACTGAAAGAGTTTCAACTATAAAAATCATGCCAAATAAAATAAGATACAAGTGTGTTCTCGTCAAAACCGATATTGCTGCCAACACGCCACCTAATCCCAAAGAACCGGTATCACCCATAAAAACCTTTGCGGGATGAAAATTATAGACTAAAAAGCCAATACACGCCCCAGTTACGGCTGCACTGATAATAGCCATATCAGATAATCCTGCTTTGGTAGCTGTTAAGGTATAAAAAAAGCTTATTATCACCATAATGCCTGATACAAGACCATCTAATCCATCTGTCAAGTTAACACTGTTTACTGTTCCTAATGTGACAAACACTGTAAATGGAATAAACATCAGACCTAAATCCCAGCCATATTGTCTCCATGGTACCTTTAGCGTTCCTGAACTAGGGTAGCAGTAATAGGCATATATAGCCAAAATAAAAGCTAAAATTATTTGAAACAATAGTTTTTGGCTTGCTTTTAGACCAAGAGATCTCTTTTTTTTAATCTTGATGTAATCATCAAAAAAACCAATTAGGCTAAATCCAATCATGATAATTACAGTCATTATAACCCGTTCAGTTAGCTCTGATAGCACTAATACTGATAACGCAATAGCAGGAATAAATATAATCCCACCCATTGTAGGAGTTCCGGTTTTTCTTATATGACTTTTAGGTCCATCATTTCTCACCATCTGACCGAATTTTAATTTTGCAAGCATAGGTATAATAAATAGCCCTGCAATAATAACTATAATAAATGCAACTAATGCAGCCTTATATTGTTCAATCAATTAAGACCCTCCCGGCCAAGTGTTGTGTGATTTGCTCCATTTTTAGTCCCCTTGAGGCTTTGATTAGGATTATATCACTTTTTTTTACAAGATTCTTCACATTGCCTATAGCTTCTTTAGTTGATTTAAACATATATAAATCTCTTTCATCCATTCCTTTATCTCTTGCACCACTAATTATTTCGCGGGCAAAGTTACCTACTGCTATCAAAATATCTGTTTTATCTGCTGCATATTCTCCGATGTGTCTATGAGTTTCATTTGCATATTCTCCCAGTTCAAGCATATCACCTATAAAACAGATATTTTGATAGCAGTAGGTAACTTTGCCCG
>DUTQ01000383.1 GCA_012841995.1 Thermoanaerobacterales bacterium
ATAGGCGCATCTGTTTTAGCCCTGGGGCATACTGCCCGGCAAGGCTGTGGACAAAGTTCTGCTACTATCTCTGGAAAGCCCACAGCATTTCTATAAACCTTGAAGGCAGCATTAAATGCACCACGCTGCATTTTTTCAATAAAATCCCGCATATTTAGCTGAAACGGACAAGCGACAGTGCAATAAGCCGGTTCATTTTGTAAACATGTTTCGATTTTTCTTTTAGATTCTTCCACAAAACCCCTCCTTTCCTATACTTCAATAGTTTGTCAGATGTATTTGGGATATAAATAAAAATTTTATCGAGTTTCTTTTTTGCTGTTACAGTAAATCCATGTGATTTTACCCGCTCTAAAAAATAATCTAAGTCTTGTATGGGCTGCGCCATCTGACGCAGCCCATGAAACAAGGAGGTTATCAAGTGAATTTCAGTATTAGGTGGATCTATTGAAGTCTAATCCATCTCTTATATCTACTCTGTTATATCTACTCTGTTCTTTCAAAGTCTAAATCAAACTGGATTTGCTTTGATATTTTCCAGCTCTTCATCCAAATCGGAACCGAGGAAGTATTTACGCGGTTCTATCTTGCCGCCTTTAGCAAGGATATCAAGCCCTGCCTTTACCTTCTCCGGAGTAGCCGGTAGTTCATATATGCGAACACCACAAGCGTTGTAAATTGCATTGATGACAGCCATGTGACCACCTGACTGGTAACCTTCAGAAGCACCAGATGAGCCAAATGGGTTCGTCGTGCGCTTGGTCTCCAAGTGGATTAACCTTATATCATCAGGTATATCTTTGATGTACGGAACACCACTTGTTAATATATTGGTGTGTTTCTTCACATCTTCGTAGTTTTCACTTAGTGCAAAGCCAATGCTATGAGATATACCGCCATATGCTTGCCCGTTGACCGCATCAATATTGCCGATAACTCCAACATCATCAACACAGGTGAAACGTATAACCCTCGTCTCTCCGGTAGCAGTATCTACTTCCACTTCTGCCATAAACAGCATATAGTTATATGCAGGAGTAGGATTGCCAACTCCGGTGTTTGGATCAAGCGGGCAAATATCGGCTGCTTCAACACTTGTAAATGTAGCTTCATATTTTGTATCTATTCCTTCAGCAACCATTTCATCATATGTGCGATAAGTTCCGTCAGGCTTGCGCATGGCAGCAATCAACTTATCGGCAGCAAGTTTGGTGGCACTACTATTCATGAAGTGGGAACGGCTGGAAGCAGACATTCCACTATCAGGGCAACGTTTTGTATCACTTTGAACAAGCTTAATCTTGTCAGGTGTTACACCTAAAGGCTTTAGAGCTTCCAATGTAACAGTAAGTGAGCCCACATCGCCGCCCTGGCCAACATCCTGCCATGTATCATATTTTGTAAAGGTATTGTCGGGATTTAGCTCTAGTGCAACAGAGCATTCATCTCCGGGACCATCTGTGACATTATATCCGCCCCAAGCAAGACCAACGCCGCGACGCAATTCAGGGGTATCAGCTTCTTTTGCCTCTTTGACTGCCTGTTCATAGAGCGGGCGCATCTTCTCCATAATCTCTTCCATGGGATATTCAAAAAACGGATAGCTGTTAATATTTGTGTCACCTGGGCGCGCAATGTTAATCCAGCGGAACTCGAATGGATCGATCCCGGCTTTTTCGGCTAACATGTCGATCAAGGTTTCACCTAAAGTGTAAGCTTGCGGAGAACCGTAGCCGCGATATGCAACACCGTAGTTATGGTTGGTGTGTGCTAATCTTGAAAGACCTGCTAAATTTGGTATATTGTATGGATAAAATGTAAAGCGTGCGGGTCTATCTACAACCCATTCACTTTCCTGGTATGGGCCATGGTCTAACCCAAAATCAAATTTTGCTGCAGTAATCTTGCCGTTTTCATCACAAGCCAAAACGCCATTTGAATAACTGGGGCAACGCTTGCCACTAAAGTGCTGGTGTTCTTCGTATGACATGGAAAGGGCTACTGGCTTACCTGTTGCCATTACTGCTGCGGCTGCCATAGAGTATGCAGCGGCATTTGTGGACCAACCAAAACTGCCTCCAGCAGGATTTAGTATTACTCTCAGTTTTTCTTCTGGAAGCCCCACAGCGCTAGCTATAAAGCTTTGTGCAAGGTAAACCCCTTGAGCCTTACATTGGATTGTAAGTATATCGTTTTCATCCCAATATGCCTGAATAGTATCTCCTTCTATTGTCAGATGTGGTTCTCTACTTGAATAGCAACTTGCCTCAACACTGTAAGCCGATTCTTCGATTATCTC
>DUTQ01000101.1 GCA_012841995.1 Thermoanaerobacterales bacterium
CATAATAAAATATATTCCCTACGCTGGCATTACCCAGATCAGGTAAAAATGGGTCAAGATTTCATAGGATCTTTATCTCAGCCGGCCTCATCCAGCCCCCCCCAAATCTCTTTATGCAATTTTAATTTCTTATCTAGATCATAACACTCTAGAAAATATATTTCAATGTTAACTACTACGGCCTTTTATATTATTTTGTATTTAAATATTGTATAAAATCTCCACTTCTATCCATAACAGTAATATCTATATCATCAACTTCTCCCAAGATTTCGTTAAACACTTCAGCTACCTGTTTTTTGGGCACTCCTCCAACACCAGTCGCAAGGGCTGGCAGCACCATCGATTTAACCCCCATTTCTCGTGCTTTGGCAACTAGTGATTTTAAACATTTCCGCACTATTTCAATATTGGACGGTTGGGCGGGATATTTCATGGTTACAGCGTGAAAGATATATTTTGCCTTTAGTTTACCGGCAGTTGTAACGTAAACATCCCCTTCTTTGGGATTCTCTTTGTTACAAACTTCGATAGCTTCTTGTTCAATTGCTGTTCCACCGGCTTTTTTTATGGCATAAGCAACTCCGCCTCCCATTGGTCCCATGCCATTGGCAGCATTTACTATGACATCAGCTTCGGCCTTTGTAATATCACCAACTACCGCTTTCATACTTATCCCTCCTCCATTGATTAAGGATTTTAACAGCAACATCCACTTTTATCACCATTTGTTAACTCTTTCAATTTATTTTCCCAATAGCTGTGTTTTTGTCTTAATTCTTGAATCATTTTTAGGTCATCTTGTGTTTGAAAACCACCTTGCACCTTACTTTCTGCAACTTTTAGAGCTTCTTGATAAGTAGATAAAGCTTTTTCAAATAATTCTTCAGCAAACATTGCCCTTTCCCGTTCATGGGGCCAAGAAGAATTGCGGTAATCTCGAATAAACGCCTTCAATAGATCAAGAAATTTGTCTCCATCTTCAAAAAGATTGATGTTAAAATCAAGACTTTTTATCATTTAACTATACCCCCCGGGATATTTTTTTAGCGCAAGTAAACCCTGATTTCGGTGCAGATAGTAACTCCGCTGAAGATGATGTCATCTCATAAGAGTTTCTGCGCCTGAATCAACTCTTAATTTACTGATATAAGTATCATTTATAAGTATCATTTATGTATTAATTCAACAAAATCTACAAAATTCCTTCAAACTTTACAAAAAAAGCAGCTATATTACGGCACTTAATCCGGCCAACGCAATTATCATAGCCAACATTTTACCATCTAGCGGGGTGGTATGAAAAATCAGCTGCAAAAAGGGGACATAAATTACAGCAGCAAACATTGCCCCAGAAATTATAACTGACAAGGTCAAATATATGTTTGAAAAAGGGTTTTGTTCCCATGTGCCGTGTTTTTCTGACCTGCATTCGAAAACAAATATGAGTTGTGCTGCAACCAAGGTGCTGAATGCACAAGTCCTAGCAATCTGTAGATCCTTCATGTACATATATCCCAAGATGAATGATATCAATGTGGCTATACTGATAAATATACCTCTGTAGATTATTTTTATTCCAAGCCCACCTGAAAAGATGCTTTCATTTTTGCCTCTTGGTTTTTTTTGCATTACATCTCTCTCCGGAGGATCTATGCCCAAAGCCATTGCAGGCAAGCCATCGGTTACAAGATTCATAAGCAAAATCTGTATAGGAAGAAGTGGTATGGGCAAACCAAGCAATGATGCCCAAACCATTGTAAGTATTTCGCCCACATTGCAGGAAAGCAGGTATCTTATAAATTTCCTAATATTATCATAAACTATTCTTCCCTCTTCAATGGCAGCTACTATACTTGCAAAATTATCATCAGTCAAAATCATAGCAGAAGCCTCTTTTGTTACATCTGTGCCTGTAATCCCCATAGAAACACCGATATCGGCTTCTTTAACAGCCGGAGCATCGTTTACTCCATCTCCCGTCATGGCTACAACATGGCCCTTCTTTTTCAACGCTTTAACAATTTTCAACTTATGTCTCGGAGTAACTCTCGCATATACGGCAACATTATCAACACAATTTAAAAACTCTGTTTCACTCATTTCATCAAGTTGCTTACCGGTCAACATAAAAGCACCTTCTGTAAGCATATTTAGCTCCTTTGCTACCGCCCATGCAGTTGCCTTATGATCCCCGGTAATCATTACAGGTCTAATGCCAGATGAAAAACACTTTGTTATGGCATCTTTTACCTCTGCTCTTGGGGGATCCAACATTCCCATTAACCCAACAAAGATTAAATTGTTTTCCGGATCCTTGTCATTCAATTCAGTTACTGGCATTTTCTTATAAGCAAAAGCCAATACTCGAAGAGCCTGTTTTCCCATATCCTCTATTGCTTGAGTAATTTGATTTTCATCTTTTTTTGTAAACTCTCTTATGCGTCCGTCTTGTTCTATTTTATTACAAAGAGAAATCACCACATCCGGTGCACCCTTTGTAAACAAAAATATCTCCCCTCGAGCTGTCTTTACTATAACCGACATTCGTTTTCTGTCAGAATCAAAAGTAAACTCCTTTAGTCGTTGATATTTTATATCTATATCATCTTTATAGACTTTTGCTTTATAAGCCGCCATAAGTACAGCATTTTCAGTGGGGTCACCTGAAACTTTAAGCTCCTGCTTTCCAGATAAAGCCTTTAGTATTCCTGTTTTTGCTTGATATAAATTTGCATTATTGCATGAAACACCTATTTCCAAAAGCCTTTTGAGCTCAGGGGATGTTTGAGTCAATATTTCGCCATCATCTGATATTAAATCACCTTCGGGCCTATAACCTATGCCTGTTACAGTGATGTTGCGATTATTTACATGTATTTTTCTTACACTCATACGGTTTTCCGTTAGTGTTCCTGTTTTATCGCTACAGATTACCGTTGCACACCCTAGAGTTTCTACTGCAGGAAGTTTTCGTATTATCACATGCTTTTTTACCATTCGCTGAACACCTATAGTTAGAACTATTGTAACAATGGCTGGCAATCCTTCCGGTATAGCAGCTACGGCCAGACTTACGCCAAACAGAAACATGTCATAAGCCTTTTCTCCTCGCAACACACCTAAAAAAGCTACTACTCCGCATATCAAAATACATAAAACCACTAATTGTTTCCCAAGACGTTCTAAACGATTTTGCAGCGGAGTTTGCTCTTTC
>DUTQ01000102.1 GCA_012841995.1 Thermoanaerobacterales bacterium
TATTTATCCCAATGGCAATAGCGTCTTTGCATTAACTGCCTCGGATAACAATACTTTCTTTTTTATATATTGCATAATTTGATATAAAAACCCTATCTTGATTTTGGAAAAAGTGCTGTCATCTTCACCGAAGTTACTTTTTATACTGGAATCATTACATCAATTATTATACTAACTTTGATATGTTTTGCCAAATGTTATCTTTCACTTTGTTCAAAGGTTAATAGTATTGGCATAACAAAAAAAAACCATCCTTTTAAGGACGGTGACATATGTGTATCTATCTGCATTTTACTTCAACATAAGTGCCGTTCGCTCAAGGATAATATATCAAAAGCGTCAATCAGCCCCCACTCATAATATGGATAACATCGATGTTGTCCCCATCTTCTACTTTATATGTTGAATACTGCTCTCTTGGAATTACTTCGCCATTTACCACAACGGTAATCAGTGGAAAAGAATATTTTTTCTTCTTAAGTATGTCATCTATAGTCATACCTTCTTCATATTTCATTTTTTCCTTATTTACAGTGAGCAAAGCAGCACCCCCTTTGTTTTTATGCATATGTTTTTAGCATTATGATATTTTATACAGTCTATTAAATGTTTAGTAATGGTCATGCTATAACGTGTCGGTATTTTGTTTACGCATGTTTTGACAACAGATCGTTGCTAATTGTGCAGGCAACAAAATTGTTTTAGTTTAATTCTAATGAAATATTAATTTATTGCCCGCACAATTGTCTATAAATTAATTATTGATACTTACTTATGAGCTCTACAACATCAGGAAAATCTATACCTAGCCGTTTTACTG
This sequence comes from Thermoanaerobacterales bacterium, assembly GCA_012841995.1. Classification (GTDB taxonomy): domain Bacteria; phylum Bacillota; class Thermosediminibacteria; order Thermosediminibacterales; family Tepidanaerobacteraceae; genus DUTQ01. The sequence goes on from DUTQ01000102.1 coordinate 821, forward strand.
TTTCAAGGGTGGGAACTCCATTAGAATTCCAACCACGGCGTTTATATACTGCATCAACTAATTTTTCATATTGATCTTCTCTATGTTTCCTTAACAACATGTTTTTTTCTTTTGTTGACTTGCCTTCAATATCGTAGCCCAGCTCTTTTAGTTGTTTATCATATCTTTCAGCTCTTGATTCGTATTCTTCTTCAAATACCGGACCAACAGAACGGTACGGCGGCATATCATATTCTCTTGTTCCTATACCCATCTTTAAGTTGAATATTCTCTGGAAATTGTATGATATTTCAGACTGAAATATCATATCTTCTTCGGTTATTTTTTTACCCGTAACACCATAAAATATATCCAAATAATTCTGTAAGTGCTCTGGAACTTTTGCAGGTTCTTCAGTTTTTGCATTATCAGCAGGTTCTATATCATTCCAAGGCAACTTGCAAAGGCCGTTTAATCCAAACCAGGTTCTAAATAGAGGGAAGAAAAACAATGCTTCCGCTTTATCTTCAAAAGTAGGGATTTGCTTATTTACCATGTCCATAAAAATCAACCATGCTTCATCGTGTTGAGCCCCTTTATTTGCCAGAGCATAACCGCCTTGTTGTGCAAGAGATTCCTTTGTAACATACTCGGAATACTCCAATCCTTTACATTCCATCCCTATATCCTGTAATATTTTTGGGTCTGCGCCGTATTCTTCTTCAAAAATCTTTTTCATGCGTTTTATCCCTAGACCAGCTATCTTGCCAAAACCTCTCCCTTCGCCAATTTGGTGAATTAACTCCATGGCATCTTCAGCATTTCCAAATTTTAGTTCAAGACCACCGGTTACTTTTTTATCTATAATCCCTCTTTCATAACACTCCATTATAAACGCTATTAAGGTACCACAAGATATTGTATCTATACCATAAGTATCACAATAGAAATTACCTTCTATAATATGTTCAGGATCAAATATTCCACAGTTTGAACCTAATCCCGCTATCGTTTCATACTCCGCCGCATCCACACAAACTTTATCGCCCTTGTACGGACCTGTTTTTAGCTCAAAATGGTCCACAGCTTTTGCACAAGCCAAAGAACAACCGTACCAGCATCCATCTGCCATTCCTTGAGTAAAATACTTCTTCTTGAATATATCTGAATGAATTTTATCTGCATCTGGGTGAGAACCATATTGGTAGTTCATTGTAGGCAGTAAATCATAGTCATTCATTAATTCGGTAAGATGGGCAGTCCCAACTTCTCTCATTCGACACTGTTGGCTATCAAGCTCATATACTTCTTTATGAACCTTCAATCCTGCTTGTATAATTTTACTTTTATCTACCGGGCCATTTGTATCACCTTTAACACCAGTAAATTTCACTACAAGCGCCTTTATTTTCTTATCCCTAAAAACCGTACCTATGCCGCCACGCCCTGCCTGCTTAAGTCTTGGAACTTGCCGCTTAACATCATAAAAGGAAAAATTGAGGACCCCTATTAAAGAATTATCCGAGCCACGACCTGCAGATACAACCGCTATATTCCTTTTGTCTTCTTCAGATTCGGCATACATTTCGGTGAATTGCTCTGCAACTAGATGTGAATCTATATCTTCCTCTGGCGCTTCTTCGATAGTTACATAGCCGTTATTTCCATCAATATAAACTATAACATCATTTTGGGCTTTTCCCTGAATCTCAATTGCATCCCAGCCCGCAAACTTAAGCAATGGGCCAAAATACCCTCCTACATTTGAGTCCATAACAGAACCGGTCAATGGTGATAAGCTAACAACAAGCGATTTGCCCGCACCGGGATATTGGGTTGTGCCGCCTATAGGACCAGTTGAAATGATTATTTCATTTTCCGGATCATTCCACTTAGTTTCACTCGACACTGCATTCCAAAGATACCATAGGCCAAACCCTCTGCCCCCAATAAATTTTTCTTTCATCATATCTGTAACCGGTTTAGACTTTATAGTATTATCCGAAAGATTTACATAAAGTGTCCTATTTGTATAGCCCTTTTCCACTTTTTTTAAATCATAATCCATTCTGTTTAAAAGCTTGTGAGCCTTTTTCATTTCCAATACACTTTGAGTCACAATATATACACCTCCAAAAGATTTTTATATTACTTTTCTTCCATATATATGGCACCAGTCGGACAAGCACGTGTACATGCTCCACAGGCTATGCATTTAATAGGCTCATTGATCTCAACATTAACGTGTAATGCATTCTCCGGGCAGAAACCAACACAAATATAACATCCTACACATTTTTGCTTGTCTACTCTTATAGCTCCATTTTTTGCTCGATACATTGCCTTCGGGTTACACGGAGGAATACATTCTCCACAGTGAGTACATGATAATATTTCATAACTTCCCGGTTTTTCTTTGTTTTCAATTATCCTTATTGCTGACTTTTCCGGATCATCTACTTTATAGAGGACTTGCGAACACGCAGTCATGCAAGCTCTACACCCAGTACATAGTTCTGCCTTTTTCTTAATAATTTTCAAAGTAGTTTCACCTCCAAAAATATAAGTAAGGTTACTTAGTAGCCCAGTTTGA
>DUTQ01000103.1 GCA_012841995.1 Thermoanaerobacterales bacterium
TATTTCATTTACTTTATTGAAATTACTTTACTGATGACCCACCGGCACGTTCTTGCTTTGAGGTTGCCTGCCTGCCTAAAGAAGCACTGATTGAAATTGAAGTAATCGCCCATAGGTAAGCTAGGACTTGAATCAGATGGGGCAAAGGCCTCATCTGAAATTGTTTTTGTGAAATAAGACACATTGCAATATATTTTTTGTACTTAAAGTCACTATGGAGATGAGAAATTTGGAAATAACATTAAATCACATTGTAAAAGCCAGAGAAACATTAAAAGACATTGCATATAAAACAAGCATTGTTCACAATACGACTTTTAGTGAGATGAGTGGGAATTTTGTTTATCTTAAAATGGAAAACCTGCAAAAAACTGGTTCATTTAAGCTTCGCGGCGCCTATAACAAGATAGCACATCTAACAAAAAATGAAAAGCAACACGGAGTTATAGCATCCTCTGCAGGAAATCACGCGCAGGGCGTCGCTTTAGGTGCAACCTCTTTTGGCATAAAGTCTACTATCGTCATGCCAAAACATGCTCCATTATCCAAAGTTTCTGCCACAAAAAGCTATGGAGCTAATGTCATTTTACATGGTAATTGTTATGATGAAGCATATGATGAGGCTAAACAGCTAATGGATAAGACAAAAGCCACTTTTATACACCCATTTAATGACCCCCTTGTCATAGCAGGCCAAGGTACAATCGGCCTTGAGATAATGGAGGATTTGCCTGACGTCGATATTGTATTGGTCCCTATAGGCGGTGGTGGCCTTATTTCAGGGATTGCAATCGCCATAAAAAACATAAATCCAAAAGTAAAAGTAATAGGTGTTCAGGCCAAGAATATGCCTTCTATGGCAAAGTCCATAGAACAAAGTAAAATAACTACAATTGAAGGCATGCCCACCATTGCCGATGGAATTGCCGTAAAAACCCCTGGAGACATAACCTTTGATATCATACAAAAGTATGTAGATGATATTATTTGTGTAGATGAAGACGAAATAGCCAATGCAATCTTGCTGCTTTTAGAGCGGGCAAAGGTCATATCAGAAGGTGCTGGTGCGGTTTCTTTAGCTGCACTGTTAAACCGATTACATGGTGTTTCTCATCAAAAAATCGTTTCACTAATAAGCGGTGGCAATATAGATGTAAACATGCTATCAAGGATAATCGATAAAGGCCTTGTAAAGAGCAAAAGAAAGACATTTGTTGATACCATCATTGCCGATAAACCCGGAACACTCGGCAAACTTTTAAGTTCACTAGCTGAAACTGGTGCAAACGTGCTATCAGTTACACACAATCGCTCTACAAAGGATGTGCCTATAGGGTTTGCAAAAATCGAGCTGGAGCTTGAAACCATAGATGAGGAACATATACAAAAAATCAAACAGGTCATTGCACATACAATATCAAATTAAATCTTAACAACTCAATTCTTTATAGTTTGAGGAGTGCTTGTCCCAGAAAAAGTATGAATAAATACATTCTTTATACATCTGCAGACGGTACATAAATCCACGATAAAAGCCATATTTTTCTTCTTTAGTATAGTGTGTAATATTTGCAAGAACAGGTTCTGCTGTTTGCACACCATACTTTTCTGCCAACCTGCTCAAAAAAATCTCTACACCAAACCTTGCCCACGAAAGGTCAGGAAGGCTTTTTATAAAAAATCCCGCAAGCCCTCTTTGGCCATTTAATACGGAAAAATACTTTTGTGCCAAGTCAACATTTTTCTTTCCACCACTTTTAAACATACCAACTGTCATACCGATCTCCGCATTTTTTTCTAATGGGTCCAACAGTGCTTCCATATGCCCATGATTTAAATTTATCAAATCAGCATCAAGAAAAAGCCAAAGCGGCATATCTCCTACAAAATCTATACCTGTCTGCAGAGCAGCACCCTTACCCTTGTTTTTATCATGCCTTAATACATCTACGGGAAACTTTTTTGCTACATCATATGTATCATCTTTAGAGCCGTCGTCAATTACTACAATGCGTTTTTCCCGTTCAAATCTGCACACAACCTCCAAGACATCACCGATTCGAGGGCCTTCGTTATATGCAGGTATAAGTATAGCAACAGACTTCACTTTTTAATCAATCCCTTCAGATGTGTTTTAAAATTGCTTTTTGTCTATATAAAACATTTTATCACATCTTTCACGCATATTTTGAAATAAAAAAGGCGGGGTTTAATTTTTCCCGCCTAATCTGACTATATACCTCATTTTCCCATCTCTTTTGAACTTATCTACCCATGTACCAATCTCTTCAACTCCTGCTACGGTAACTGTATTTTTAATGTTGTCCTTTTCCAGAATTATTTTTAGAATAACTCCTTCTTCAGTATAGGGATATCTTTGGGCAGAGATGAAATTTCCGAGTGAATAGGCAATGTATTTGTTCTTTATTTCCTCATCGCCTTCTTTTACAGATACCCATTCACCCGGCTGTAGTACATGAGGGTGGCTTCCGATTACAACATCAGCGCCCTTTTCCAGCAAGAGATTGGCAAGTCTTTTTTGCTCTGCCGAAGGTGTTCTCTGATACTCTTGGCCAAAGTGAAGGTATATCACTACAGCATCAGCCTTTTGCCTTGCCACATAAATATCATTTAACATTCTTTTTTCATCAATGAGGTTTACAAGATAGGGCTTGTCTTCTGGAACGGGAATCCCATTAGTGCCATAAGTATATGCGAGAAGAGCAATCTTTATATCGTTTGCCTCTATTATTCTTACTTCTTTCCTTTCTTCTGGTGAAAGGTTTGTCCCAACTGTAAAAATCCCCCGTTCATTCAGCACGTTTATCGTCCGAATTACACCTTTTTCACCCCGGTCCATGCAGTGATTGTTTGAGGTAATCGCTACATCAAAGCCTGCATTTTTAATAGCATCAGCAAGTTCATCCGGGCTGCTGAACATGGGGTAACCAGTAAACTTTCGCTCACGGCCTCCAAAGGTTGTCTCAATATTGCAAATACTGATATCAGCTGCAGATATGTATTCTTTTACATCCTGGAAAAACTCCGAATAATCAAAGGCCTTTGTGCTTTCATCATATCCAGCCCAAATTTGTCCATCATGCATCATAATATCTCCGACTGCTGTAAGAGTCACACTGTATTTTTCTGGTTTTGGGGGTAGCATTTCCTCATCATCAATATTACTCTCATCTGCCACAGTCTCTACTGTGCTGACATTAAGGCTTTCAAGGTTTCCTCTGATTAACAGTGATTTAAGGTCATCTTCCCAAGA
>DUTQ01000104.1 GCA_012841995.1 Thermoanaerobacterales bacterium
ATCCAAAAACAGTGATTTTCTTAAGCCGATACTAGGTATAATTGAATCTGGTATATATTCGAGAGGATAGCCGGCACGAGTATTTTCAGTAATTTTATCACTGTCATAATCAGGAATACCTGTATCACGGTCTACATCCACATTTTCCAAAATTGTACCGAATTTTATTGCATCATAGATTTGAGGTTCTTTTTCCCTGGAAAGTTTTATACACTTTGCATAACATCCACCTTCAAAGTTAAAGATCCCATAATCTGACCATCCGTGCTGGTCATCACCTATTAAAAACCTGTCAGGATCTGCTGATAGAGTGGTCTTGCCAGTTCCTGAAAGCCCGAAGAACAGAGCTGTTGAATTGTCTTTGCCCATATTTGCCGAGCAGTGCATAGAGAGTACGCCGGATTTGGGCATTAGGTAGTTTAATACTGAAAAAGCCGATTTTTTAATCTCCCCAGCGTACTGGGAACCTCCGATTATAATAAGTTTTTTCTCAAAGCTTATTATAATAAATGCTTCAGAATTTGTACCGTCGATTTCAGGCACTGCCTTAAAACCAGGGGCACACAGTATAGTAAAGCCAGGCTCAAATTGCTTTAGTTCATCTTGTGTAGGTCTTATAAACAGTTGATGTGCAAAAAGATTTTGGTATGCGTATTCATTTATAACCCTAATGGGTAAGCGGTATTTACTGTCAGCACCTACAAAGCCTTCAAATACAAAAAGATCCATATTTTGTAGGTATGCCTTCATTCTGTTTAAGATATTTTCAAATTTATCAGCAGGAAAAGGCCTATTATTGCCCCACCAGATTTCATCGTGAATAGATGGTTCATCTACGATAAATTTATCATTAGGTGAGCGACCTGTATATTTTCCGGTGAAAACGTTTAGGGCACCACTATTTGTAAAAAAACCCTCGTTTCTTTTTATTGCTTCTTCCACAAGACGAGGCACTGATAGATTTTTATATACCTTGCCTGTGTTGATAAGACCGAATAAACCTAATTCGTTCAAAGTGAAAAACACCTCCGTTGTATTTATTTTTTATTATATAGTATTTAACATATTATTGCTAGATATTTACACGTTATTAAAATTTTTATCAAAACCCATTATTTAAATATAAATATTGAAGCCTTTGATGGAATAGAATATAATAAATGTCAGAGTTTAATAGAAAGGCGGAATTTGTTTGGCTGAAAAAAAGGACACCTTTTTAAAAGGTGCATTTATATTAACTGTAGCAGGATTAGTTGTAAAGATACTCGGAGCGGTCTACAGAATACCCCTTGCTAGAATGATAGAAGATGAAGGTATGGGGCTTTATCAAATGGCTTATCCTATATATGTTACACTTCTTGCAATTTCTACAGCAGGACTTCCAACAGCTATTTCAAAGCTTGTGGCAGAGGATTTGGCGGTAGGGCGCTATAGAAATGCTCACCGCATTTTCAAGGTGTCTTTAGTAGTCCTTGCAATAGTTGGATTTGTATTGACATTTGCCCTTATAGTTAAAGCTGATTTTCTTGCAGAAAATGTCCTTGGAAATCCAAAGGCATATTACCCTCTTGTGAGTATTGCACCAGCTATTTTTTTTGTATCGGTAATGTCCAGCTTTAGAGGTTTTTTTCAAGGGCTTCAGGATATGACGCCTTCGGCTATTTCTCAAATAGTAGAGCAGATCGGCCGAGTGGCTGCTGTATTTATACTTGCAACATTACTTTTACCTAGAGGCATAGAGTATGCTGCTGCAGGTGCAGCCTTTGGGCCCGTAGCCGGGGCAGTTGTGGGGCTTTTGGTGTTGCTTGTGGTTTACCTTAAGAGAAGAGAAGAGCTATATGAGCTACTGCAATTGGATAGCAAAAAACAGTTGGAAAACCCAGCAAGTATTATTTATAGGTTGTTTGCATTTGCTATACCTATAACATTGGGTGGGCTTATAATGCCTATTATGAATCTGGCTGATGCGGCCATTGTGAGTAGAAGACATCAATATGCTGGGTTTTCTGTCAAGAGGGCTACAGAACTTTACGGGCAGTTGACAGGTATGGCAGCACCATTAATAAACTTGCCGACTATTATCACCATTTCACTGTCTGCAAGCCTAGTTCCCGCAATATCTGAAGCAATAGCATTAAATGACATGAGACTAGCCGCTTTAAGGGCAGAAACGGGAGTAAGGATAAGCTTTATTTTTGGGCTTCCGGCAGCCATGGGTATGTTTGTGCTTGCAACGCCCATAACCACATTGCTTTACAGTAATTCTGAGGCTGGAGCTTGCCTAGCAGTGTTATCATGGGGCATAATCTTTCTTTTGCTTAACCAAACAACTACTGGAATACTCCAAGGTGTAGGCAAGGCATTTATACCTGTAAGAAACTTAATGCTTGGCGCAGTGTTAAAGATCATTTTAAACTATACTCTAACTTCTATACCTTACATAAATGTAAAAGGGGCAGCATTAGGCTCTGTAGTTGCATATCTATTTTCTGCAGTTTTAAATTTTGTTTCAGTTATAAAATGGACTGGGCTTAAAATAGATGTGAATAAAATGATAATAAAACCGGTAATTGCCTCTGCGGGTATGGGAGCAGCTGTTTATTTTGCTTATGAAAATATGGTGGTACAAGGCTTAAGCCAGAATAAATCCACTTTTGTAGCTATTGTTATAGGAGCCTTCATTTATGCTTTACTTCTATTTATCATAGGGGGAGTTCAAAGACAAGATCTTGAAGTCCTTCCAGGAGGCCAAAGGATAGTTGGCCTTTTGGACAAATTTGCAATTTTCAGGAGGTAATCAAAAATTGGCTAAAACTGATATAAGCGATTTACTTGAAATAATGGCGAAATTACGAGGAGAGAATGGCTGTCCCTGGGACAAGGCCCAGACAACGGAAAGTCTAAAGCCTTTTTTACTTGAAGAAGCATATGAAGTGATCGATGCTATAGAAAGAAATGACCAAAAAGATCTTGTTGAGGAACTGGGTGACTTGTTATTACAAGTGGTATTTCATAGCCGCCTGGCAGAAGAACGCGGTGATTTTGACTTTTATGATGTTGTATCTGGTATATGCCAAAAGATGATACACAGACACCCTCATATTTTTGGAGAAGTTAAGGCTGAAACAACTGGAGAGGTTTTAAAAAATTGGGAAGAAATAAAGCGGGAAGAAAAGGATATAAAAACCCAATCGCAAAGTATGGCTAAAGTGCCCAAAATCATGCCTGCATTGATGCGTGCTTATAAGGTACAAGAAAAAGCTGCTCGAGTGGGATTCGATTGGGATGATGTAGAAGATGCTATGAATAAAGTCACTGAAGAGTTATGTGAGTTAAGAGAGGTATATAAAGGCTCAGACCGTGATAAAATAAGAGAAGAAATGGGAGATTTATTGTTTGCTGCTGTAAATGTGGCAAGATTACTTGAAATTGATGCAGAGCTAGCATTAAAAGATGCTACTTCGAAATTTATTCGCCGGTTTAGTTTTGTAGAGCAGGCTGCAGCTGAAAATGACAAGCATTTGCAAGAAATGACACTAGAAGAGATGGATGAATTATGGGAACAAGGGAAAAGTAATGAAAAAAAGTAGTTAATTTCCCTTGTACAAGAAGGATTTTAGCGATTAATGGAGAATAGTCCAATAAGAAACACTACAAGGAGGGAAAATAGTGAATAAAGCTGACCTCATTTCTGTTATGGCTGAAAAAAGTGGTTTGACAAAAAAGGATTCTGAAAAAGCACTTAATGCTTTTGTTGATGCTGTTCAGCAGGCATTGGTAGAAGGAGACAGAGTACAGTTAGTAGGCTTTGGAACTTTTGAAGTAAGGGAAAGGAGTGCTAGAAAAGGGCGCAATCCGCAGACCGGAGAGGAGATAGATATTCCAGCAGCTAGTGTACCGGCGTTCAAAGCAGGCAAGGCTTTGAAGGAAGCGATAAATAAATAACACCACTTTAAAAAAGCAGGTTACAGAGACCTGCTTTTTTTATTTGGATAATTATTCGGTACTGACTAATACTAAATTTAACTGAAATTTGCTTTAAGGAGGGCAAACAAATGCTCAAGCGAAAGCTGATATTGATTATGCTCCCATTACTGATAATAGCATCTGGCTGTAATCTTGCCAAAAAGCCGGCAAAGAAACCGCAAGTTCCATCAATACCCCAAAGTATTAGTCAAGGAAAAGGGCAAGAACCAATTTTAAAGGTTTATGAAGTTCAGACAAAAAAAATAAAAGAAATGAAATTAGAAGACTATGTAGCAGGGGTAGTGGCAGGCGAGATGGAAAACTATTGGCCAAATGAAGCCCTTGCTGCCCAGGCGATTTTGGCAAGGACTTATGTGCTTGAGTTTATAAGTGAAAAGGGAGGCTCAAAGTATGGCGGAGCTCATATTTCTACTGACTTTGAAGAAGCTCAAGCATGGAACCCTGATAAGATAAACGATAATATTAGAAAAGCTGTAAAAAAAACTCGAGGGCAGGTTGTCTCATATAATGGAGATTATATTAAAGCCTGGTTTCATTCTCATGCTGGAGGCATGACAGCCGCTGCCAAGGAAGGGCTAAACTTTAAGGAGGCCGAACCTCCGTATATTCAAATTGTAAAATCGCCATGCCTCAATGTGGGGCCAGCTGGTAAGAGGACTTGGTATGCTTCTTTTCCAAAAGAAAAATTGCGTTTTGTTATAAAAGAAAAGATGGGTCAAGAAACTGGAGAGATTAATAGTGTGAGTGTAATAAAACGCGGCAGATCAGGAAGAGCTGAGCTTTTAAAAATAGGTAATGCCACGGTATCAGCGCCTGAACTGCGAATTGCATTAGGAAGTATGGATATGCGATCAACCCTGCTTACAAGCCTTAGAATAGAGGGTGACAATATTATAATGGAAGGTAAGGGCTTTGGCCATGGTGTTGGGCTATCTCAATGGGGTGCAAATGTAATGGCTAAACAGGGAAAATCTCCAGAAGACATCATTCACTATTACTTCAAAGGAGTAGATATTGTTAGATTGTGGAGGTAACTTTTTTTAATTAGAGCATGTTAAGGAGCTGTTGCAACGAGTTAACAATTGGTTGTAACAGCTCCTTTTTTGATTTCATATTTTAATATTATTTTGAATACAATTTTGTAAGGGGTATAAAAGTCTTGGGTCTTCATTTTGGTTTAAAATAGTTAAAGAGGGGGGAACTTTTATGGAGGAAAACATTATGGCAGAGCATAAGATTACAATGAGCGATAGACAGGTACTCGATGTGACAGGAGTGCTAAATGTGGAAAGGTTTACAGATGAAGATGTTATTCTTGAGACACAAAAAGGCATGCTTAATATAAAGGGTGAAAAAATGCATATGAAAGAGCTGAATCTCGATGGGGGTATTGTTGTTATAAAAGGGTTGATCAAGTCACTTTCTTATACTAGTGAAGAAACCACAAAGGAAAAAGGCAAAGGGATCTTAAAGCGCATGTTTAAATAGTTGGGGAAATGAGGTGACGGCCTTGTATTTTCTGGATTTTGAGTCTCAACTATTGCTGATGATAGTTGCAATTGTATTGGGTTTACTAACGGGTTTTTTATTCGACATATATCGGCGCATAAGAAATGCAATTTCCCCGGGGCTTATTATAACGGCTCTGGGGGATTTGTGTTTTTGGGTAATTATCACTTTTATTACATTTTATTCGCTATTAAAAATTAATTTTGGTCAGGTGAGAGGTTATTTGTTTTTTGGTTTAGCTGTTGGCCTTTATATTTACTTTTGTATTTTTAGCCCATTTGTAATAAAGGGTTTTGTATTATTATCCATTTTTATCGAAGATCGAGTAGATAGCATCATATATTACAAAAACAGAGTGAAAAAACTGAGATTTTTTTCTTTGCCAAAGAGGATTATAGACGAAGTCAAGAGAATAAATTCCAAAATAAAAAGGAAATAAGAAGGACTTTACAGCTTTTAGTCGAATTACTTTAATTAACTATAATAAGTTGTTGGGGGACCATTTAACATGGCTAAAAAGAGGCGATTTAAGATACGCCATATAATTATTGGCTTTTTTCTAATTTATATAGTTTTTACCTTGATATCGCAACAGTTTAAGATGTTCGATTTATCGCGTCAGGAGATTGAGCTTGAAAAACAGTTAAAAAGTTCTATGAAACAAAGAGAAGAGCTGAAGAAAGAGATTGAGCTTTTGCATACTGATGAATATATAGAGAAGGTGGCCAGAGATGAGCTGGGGCTTGTTAAGCCCGGCGAATTGATATATAAGATAAATCCTAAATCAAAATGAAAGACCTAATTTATTTCCGAATTGTTGACGAAAACGCTTATGTACAGTATAATAATGTACATTGAAGGATAACCTAAAGGAGGAATACTTTAAGCATGCCTGTTGAGGTAGGCCAGATATTAGAAGGAAGAGTAACGGGGATTACAAATTTTGGAGCTTTTGTAGAGCTAGAGGAGAATGTGACCGGCCTTGTTCACATTTCCGAAGTGGCAGACACTTTTGTAAAGGATGTCAATGACTATTTGAAACAAGGCGAAACAATAAAGGTCAAAGTCATCGCTGTTTCTGATGATGGCAAGATAAGTCTTTCTATCCGCAAATTAAAAGAGAAGTCCCAAGACAAAAGACAAAAGGAACGCGAAGAAGCTAGTTTTGAAGACAAGTTGGCCAAGTTCCTAAAAGACAGTGAGGAAAGATTGTTAGACATCAAAAAGAATCGCGAATCCAAAAGAGGGTCTGGAAGTTATAGCAAGAGAAGGGCTCTTTAATTTGCACAAACTAAACAAATGAAAATAAATCCAGGGGAGACCCTGGATTTTGTAATGTACATAAAGGAGAATAAAATTATGAGAGTAGGAGTTATAGATATAGGATCAAATTCAGTTCGACTTATGGTGGCAGATTATATTGGACGGTTTGAGTATATTCACAGAGATATTATTACAACTCGATTAGGTCGGGGTGTATCAAAAGAGAGTCTAATTGACCAAGATTCAATTGATAAAACACTTTCAGCCATACAAAAATTTAAACTTAAGGCTAGAGATTTGGGATGTATGAAAATTTTTTTGTTTTCTACGAGTGCGATAAGGGAGGCAAAAAATGGCCATGAGTTTATAAATTTAGTAAAGAATAAATTAGGGCTTGAAACAGATGTGATTTCGGGGCAAGAAGAGGCGCAATTATCCTTTTTAGGTGCAACTTACGGCCTTCCGATTGAGGGCCAGTCTATGGTTATAGACATAGGGGGCGGCTCTACAGAAATCTCATTAGGTTATGGCTGTAAAACAGGAAAAGCCTGCGAAATAAAAACAATCAGCTTGCCAATAGGTGCAGTAAGATGGACTTCTAAATTTATTTTTTGTGACCCGCCACATGAAAATGAGATGAAAAAGGCAAAAGAGGCAGCCGAAAGAAAGGCCGAAGAAATGGCAGACTTTTATATGGAGTTTAAGATGTGTGACAATGTTAGCGCAATAGGGGTTGGTGGAACATGGACATCTCTTGCCGCGATAGATCAACAACTTAAAGTTTATGATCCCAATAAAGTTCATGGGTATTGTCTGTATCGGGAAAATGTAGAGAAAATATTTAAGAGGCTTTTGCCTATGGATAAAGAGATGCGAAAAAAGATCCCAGGCTTGGCGCCTCAAAGGGCAGATATTATTACAGCTGGGGCGTTAATAGCATTGGAAATCATGGATAAACTTAAATTAGATTTTATAAAAACAAGTGAATCTGACATTATGGAGGGATATATTATAAAGAAATTGTCATTATGATGTTTAAATTTAGCTTATATGATACTTATCATCCAGAATTTTGATAGAATTTTCTTTAGCAAGGGGATTTGAACAAAAAAATACAAAAAACTCAACTTTCAGTTGATTATGGTTTTAATTGGTGATAATATTTATTAGATAGGTTGTCATTGCTTTTTCACTTTTTAAAATCTTACCGAATGTTGACAATTATAGGCACTTGTGATAATATAATAAACTGCATGTTTGTAAGTAAAAATCATATCTTAATTCGTTCAAACAAATCGATATTTTGTATAATATTCCCTGTTTAAGGAAATAGTATAATAGATATTTTATGGCAAAAACCAAAAGTAAGTGTAAAGACCTTGCTTTTGGCTATTTTTACTTATAAAAAGGGGTGAGGGAAACA
>DUTQ01000105.1 GCA_012841995.1 Thermoanaerobacterales bacterium
GAAAAAACAAAAAAACTCATTCCTTTTTATCTTTAAGTTTAAATTATTAATCTCCTTATCCAAATCTTCTGGCTTAACATTTAATTTGTCAAGCTCTTCTAACAGTTGATCTCTTTGCTTTTGAAGTTCTTCCAATCTTACTTCTGCTTTATAACGTAGAACCTTTGCCTTGTCTATTTTCTCCTTTAATTCTCGTAGCTCCTTTTCAAGTTCCACCTGTGTTGCCCCCTTTATAAGCATTAAAAAAAGCATGTGTTAAATATTAATTATTTGCCAAGCTATCTTATCAGCTTTATTTGCATCAATAGGATGTAGGCATGTAGGACATTTAGAAAGTTTTTTAAGTAATAAACAGTAATCAGTTACCATGATTTGTAGGCTTTTCGTGATATTTAATATATAATCTTCACCTTTTTTTAATGCGCTGTTTGTTTTTTTTAGATCTTCATTAATTCTATTAAGTTTCGCAACATGATCTATGCTTTTTTTAGCGTTTTCTAAATATAAATTAGAACAAATAATTGAATTATAATCTCGTAAAAGCTTGTTTTGATATTTTAGTTTTTCTTCTAAAGTTTCGCTTTGATTTTTGTATGATGAAAAAATATCAAGTTTTTCTTTTAGTACATATAGCTCTTCTATAAAGTTATCAGCTATTAAAACATCTTGAGTATCTTTAAGTAATTGGTTTGTTAACTTTAGGGTTATATCAGTATCTCTTATTTTCTTTCTTAAGATAGACAAGCTTTTCATCTTTTCGCAACACAAAGTAGCATCTGAAATAAATCTTTTCGCCTCGTCTATATATGCAAGCTTTTTTAAAATACTACTGCTATTGTTTATAGCAGAACAATTTTCACTAATTCTATCTTGTAGATTGCTCAAATATTCGTAGTCGTGCCACAATAAACCCATTAATGAAATATTCTCTTCTGCTTTACTCAAAAAATTAATTCTGGCTAATGTTTTTTCTATCTCTTTAATTTCTTTTTCTGTGGGCAATAAAGATTCCTTGATCTTTATCAATTTTTTTAGTAAAGTTTTTTTTTGTTTTAAATCAACTATCAAAAGCTTTAATTCAGATATTCTTTTTTCAGTTAAATGAAGATCCTTATATTTTTCTAATTCTTGCTTTTTGGCATTTTTTTCACTTGAGAGTAATCTTCTTTGATGCTCGGCATCAGTAATATCTTTGATCACTGTCCTTTGTGCCGCATCAATCACATGAATTCCAGCTAATTTTCCCAGTGCTTTTGCTCTTTTACTACCACTTTCAGAGATTAGAAATGGCCCTTCTAATTGTTCTGCTAAGTTAACTGCAGTTATTGAATCCACATCAATATGCACCTTTGGAATCCCATGAGCCTTGATAATTTCCAATGGAATGGTATTTCCAAATCCTTCAAACACGTGTTTGCTATCATTTTCTTTTAAAATATACCTATTTATTTGCCCATCCCTTTCTCTGGTTATAAGTGTACCATTACTCATTTCAAGAGTCACCCTGCAAGAATTGCATCCTGCTGTTATAAAGTCCGTCCCTCGTGGCTCATTGTATAAAACCCATTTAAGTGCTCTAATAATAGCACTTTTACCTTGATCTGTCTGACCTAAAATAACCGTTAAGCCGGGATCGAATTCAATGGTTGTATCTTTATGGGATTGGAAATTCTGAAGTCTGATTTTTTTAATAAACGCCAATTAGCTCACCCCAAGGCAGTTTCAATATTAGTTCCTGATAAAATCTCTTGGCAAGCCTCAATTCTCTTGAGTGCTTCTTTAACTATACTATCATCTAAATTGTTTTGTTTGGAGATTTTATAGATAATATCACTTAAATTAAGTGTATCATATTGGCCTGTAGAATAAACACTTTGAACAAATTCTGCAAGTTTTTTTTCCTTAAAAGCAAAGGCCTCCACTTTAAATCTATCAAGAACTTCATTACCAGGAAGAGCACATTTTATATTTTTTTCCTGTATATTTATTCCATTGGCATCTATATTAATTATAACTATTTTGGGCATCCTCGTAAACTCATTTACACTATTATTAATACGCACAAGGCTACCTGGATTAATAAAAAATTTGCCGTTAACCGTTTTTTTATCAAAACCGCTGTGGTAATGACCACTTAATGTAATATCAGCGTCAGTATCTAAAATCTCTTCAATTAATGTATATGACATTCCTTCAAAAAAAGGTTTTTCAAGTAGCATTCCGTGAACCATATGTACTGCAAAATCTACATGTGGTGATTTATCAATAATATAGCTTCTTTTCTTACCTTCTCTATCGATTCCATAAAAATAATGTTGACCAGATAACTGTAATTTTATTGAATCCTTTTCAAAGAAAATTTTTTCATCAGGTTTAATTAACCTTATTAAGCCTATGCTATCTAGCAATCCTAACATTGTGCGGTTTATTGTTAACGGGTTTTGACCATATATATCGTGATTCCCTGCTACTGCATATATTGGGATTGAGTAATTGTTTAAAATTAAAACCAATTCTCGCACTAATGACGGTGATATATCTGGCCTATCAAAAATATCACCACCATGGAGAATTAAATCCACATTGTATTCTTTTGCAATATCGAAAACTTCTTTTATCTTCTCAAATGAAGTTTTTAAAAAGTTGTCTAGGCGATTTTGAGGGTTTGTTCCTCTTATATGTGTATCTGTAAAAAACAATAGACGCATTTTTTAAGCGCCTTCCTCTTTTTCATTTTTCTCCGATGACTTATCTTTTACTAGATGATATTTTTCTTTGATTTTGCATTGAATCTCCTCAAGTATATCTGGATGTTCTTTTAGATATTGTTTCGCATTTTCACGCCCCTGACCTAATTTTTCTTCACCATATGAATACCATGAACCGCTTTTTTTAATGATATCTTCATCACTAGCAAAGTCTAATATACATCCTTCTTTTGAAATTCCCTCACCATATATAATATCAAATTCGGCCTGTTTAAAAGGTGGAGCGACTTTATTTTTTACAACTTTAACCCTTGTCTTGTTTCCTAGCATTTGGTCACCTTGTTTTATTATCTCGCTTCTTCTCACTTCAAGGCGAACTGATGAGTAAAACTTTAAGGCTCTACCACCAGGAGTAGTTTCTGGATTGCCAAACATTATCCCCACTTTTTCTCTTAATTGGTTGATAAATATAGCTGATGTTTTTGATTTACTTATAGCACCTGCTAGCTTTCTCAATGCTTGTGACATTAGACGTGCCTGAAGGCCAACATGAGCATCGCCCATATCCCCATCTAGTTCAGCTTTAGGCACAAGTGCTGCAACTGAATCTACAACAACTACATCTACTGCTCCACTTCTGACAAGAGCTTCCGCGATCTCTAATGCTTGTTCACCAGTATCAGGTTGAGATATCAATAAATTATCAGTATCAACACCTAAATTATGTGCATAAACCGGATCAAGAGCATGCTCTGCATCAATAAAGGCGGCTGTTCCGCCCATTTTCTGAGCCTCTGCAATAATATGTAATGCAACTGTTGTCTTTCCAGAAGATTCTGGGCCATATATTTCTATGATTCTTCCTCTTGGTATCCCGCCTACCCCAAGAGCTATATCAAGCGGTAAAGCACCAGTAGGAATAACTTCAACATCAAAGCGAGACCCTGCTTCTCCCAATTTCATTATAGAACCTTTGCCGAATTGACGTTCAATTTGAGATAAAGCCATCTCAAGAGCTTTTTGCTTTTCTATCATAATGTTTCCCTCCAAACATTTGTTCTATATCAATTATAGATTCAAAATATTAAGTAGTCAAACTCATTTTTTAAGTTCACATGAAAAAATATTAGTATATTTAGGGCCGGTATTAAACAATTCGCTTTTTACTAGATTTATATTGTTTGCCTCGAAACTTGTGCTAATATTTAATTTTTGTTTATATCTGATTGTATCAAATTTAAAAGGATATCTAAACCTAGCCAAAGTCAAATGTGGACGAAAAGGCTTTACATCATAATTTAAACCTATCTCATCAAGTTTATAGTCTAAATCTGTTTTTAATTTTAACAGCTGATGAGAGTTTTCCATCCCTATCCAAAAAACTTTTGCACACTTGTGATTAGGAAAAAAACCAAATTTACAAAGTTTTAATAAAAATGGTTTATTATTTTTTGCTAATTCGGAAATTATATTTTTAAGTAATGGAATAATATTTTTATTAATATCACCCAAAAAAGCTAGTGTTAGATGGATATTTTCTAAATCAACCCATTTTGCTCCTTCGAATATATCAATCAAGTTGTTTTTCTTAATGTAGTATTCAATTTCCTTTTTTACTTCATTATTTATATCAAGAGAAATAAAACTTCTAATTTTCTCCATCGATCGTTTCTCCTTTATTGAAAAATATCCTTTCTACTTGAAAACCTGCTTTAATATTTGAAATCTGAATAATATCGGCAGCAATTAGTTTTGGCTTTTGGGTATATTGTTCTGACTTCATAAGGTATAGAACCACTGCAGAATACGGAACATCATTAGATGACTGAAACCCTCTTATTCCAGCTGCTCCTGTTGTACCTGCATTAATGAAGATAGTATCTTGCTCTTGCTTAACTTCTAATTTGTGTGTATGACCATTTAAAATTATCGGTACAATACCAGTAAAGTTTTTTGTCACTTTTGGATTGTGAACAGCCAATATATCTGGTATATCAGAATTTGCTAAAAACCATTCTTTTACAAATAAATTCATTTCTGCAATTTCCTGTCTGTTAGGCAATAATATATTAGATTTTTGAGAAACAGGATCTTTAAACCCTAATATTTTTATGCCTTCGATTTCTATCATGTTATCTTCTAATACAAAAACATTTTTAATGCTTTTTAGCATGTTTATAGTAGTATATGAATCATGATTCCCTGGTATAAAAATATATTTTACAGGTAAATGAGATAAATTATTTTTTATCATATCTTCAAGAATCGGTCCATAATCAGTAATATCACCAGTATCAACTATGAAATCAATATTAAAGTTATTTACAATTTGTTGCATAAAATCAAATGCCATGGGATTGTTGTGAATATCACTAACATGTAAAATTTTAACCGTTTTTTCTACACCATCTATTGACTCGATATCTTCCATCCTGTTAAAAACCATAGATATGTTATCAGACATGTTTTTAAACTGTTCACCTAATTTATTTATTTGCGATGACCCACTATCCAAAAGTCCTATTATCCAAGGTGCAGCTTTTAATGTACCAGAATACTCCGGGTTTTTAAAAGCATTTGTATTATAGGTCAATGCTATTGAACTTATAATCAAAACAGCAATCAAAGATCCCATAAGACAGCTATATACTAGGTGCTTTTTATCTAATCTCATAATTAGCGCAGCTATTAGTCCTCCTAATGCTCCTAATAGAAATATTTTATATACCAACCTATAAATGGCTTTGAGTGCAGCCGGCTTAAAAATTTCTATAAGCTCTGCTTTGCCAGAAGAGTTTTCAAAGGCTTTAAAAAACTCTAGGTTTATATGCTGCAAACTTATATTAATACACATGGGCGAATTATGAGTTCTTACTTTTAAAACACCTAATGGGGGTAGATTAATTGATGTAATACCTTTATCAGAAACTTTGACATTTACAAAAAACTCTAGGCCGTATAAGTTTACTTTTTCATTAGCAAATAGGTGAATCATAATAAGTGCACTTAAGGCAGTAACGATAAATATTTTTGTGGTCTGTTTTAATTTCATCTAATCACCTATATGTTTTTAGAATGTTAAAAACTAAGTGTAATGCCGCATTAGCCGCTCTTTCTTTTATTTCTTTCCTTATGCCACGAAAGATATGCTTTTTTACAATATCACTCTTTGAATCTGAATATCCAATATACACTAATCCAACTGGCTTTTTATCAGTTCCTCCTCCTGGTCCCGCTATCCCCGTAATAGATAAGCCAATATCACACTGATATAATTTTCTTAATCCTTGCGCCATTTCTAAAGCAGTTTGTTCACTTACAGCCCCATACTTCTTCAATGTATTATGTTTTACACCTAAAAGTTCAGTTTTTGATCTATTGCTATAAGAAATAATGCCACGTTCAAAATTTTTGGAAACTCCTGGAACATTCGTCAATTTATGTGATATAAGACCACCTGTACACGATTCAGCTGTAGCTAACGTGAGATTATTATTTGAAAGAAATCTCGCAACTATTTCTTCAATATTTTCGTTATCATAGCCATAAACATATTCGCCAATCCTAGATAAAATCTCTTTTTCCAAAGGTTCAATGAGATCTTGTGCCTTTTTAACGCTGTCGGCCTTTGCCGTAATCCTTAACGTAACTTCTCCCATTTTTGCAAGTGGAGCAATAGTTGGATTTGTCTGATTTGCTAAAAGATCCTCAATTTCTTCTTCAAGTTTTGATTCACCTAAACCATAAAATTTTAGGACTCTAGAATGAATAACCTCTGAACTTAATTTGGAAAGATACGGTATAACTGTGTCCATTAACATTGGTTCCATTTCAAAAGGAGGGCCAGGCAGCATTACAATTATCTTTGAATCATATTTTAGCAACACTCCTGGCGCTGTACCTCTTTTATTGGGAATCGATACGGCATTTTTCGGCATTAGAGCCTGTTTGTAATTATTTTTTGTCATTATTATTCTATGAGTTTCAAAGTATTTTTTTATGCGCTCTAAAGAATGTTGGTCAACTTCCAAGGGGATTTTAAGATAAGAACTTATTGTCTCCTTTGTCAAATCATCTATTGTGGGCCCAAGCCCTCCAGTTAAAATAATAAGATCAGAGCGCTTGATTGCAGCACTAAAAACTTCTATTATCCTATCGCGATTATCCCCAACACAAGTATGAAAGTAAACATCAATTCCTATATCCTGCAATGCTTTTGATATGATTTGAGCATTTGTGTTAGCTATCTGGCCAAGAAGCAGTTCTGATCCGATAGCAATAGTTTCAGCCTTCATTAAATCACCTTCGAAATATTTTTACCTAAAAATTAATTAAAATTTTAAAACAGAAACCTCAATATATTACGCAACATTTACTCGGTTTAGAAATTGTCTAAAGGTTTCTCCATCAATTTTTTCATTTTCTATCAAATAATTTGCTGTCTGTATCAAAATTTCCTTATTCTTATTTATTAGATTTCTGACTATATTTTTTTGTTCTCGTAAGATATCTTGAATCACTTTATGAAGCGTTTCTGCTGGTACAGTTTCTTTATCAATAATACCTAAATCAGACATACCTGAAAATATCATTTTTTTAGTAATTTTAATAGCATGTTCAAAATCACTAGCAGCACCTGTGCTCTTGCTGCCTAGAAAAGCCTCTTCTGCAGTAGCGCCAGCTAATGCCACTGCTATCTGTGATTCCATATAATCCTTTGTATAAAGATACATATCATCTTCTGACCTTTGCCTCACATAACCCAAGGCTTGACCCCTTGAAGTAATTGTTATTGTGGAAACTGATTCTGGATTAAAATATTCGCTTATTAGAGCATGACCACTCTCATGAATAGCAATTCTTTTACGTTCTTCTCGTGTAGGCTTTCTATTTAGTTTTTCGCCCATCATAACTTTATCTATAGCTTCTATAAAACAGCTATGGGAAATACTGCTATCCCCCTTCCTCAATGCTAATATAGCTGCCTCATTACATAAATTTTCAAGGTGTGCTCCAGAAAATCCAAATGTCTCTCCAGCTATTTTATCAAGATCTACATCTTGAGCTATAGGCTTATCTTTGGTATGAAGCTTTAGTATTTCAAGCCTTCCTTCTTTACATGGGAGATCAACTTTTACAATTCTATCAAACCTTCCAGGCCTTAATATTGCAGGATCAAGAATATCAGGCCTATTTGTAGCTGCAATAACTAAAATATTTACATCATCTTGTGATGATATACCATCCATTTCTACCAACAGCTGATTTAATGTCTGATCATATTCCATATGACCCACGTTTTTACCCCTGGTACCGGCTATAGCTTCGATTTCATCGATAAAAACAACACCATGTTTTTTAGAAGCTTTACTGGCAAGATTTCTGGCATTCTCGAATAATTGTCTTACTCGCTGGGCGCCAACTCCAGCATACATTTCAATAAATTCACTACCTGATGCCGAGATAAAAACGGAATCAATATAAGAGGACGCTGCTTTTGCCATGAGAGTTTTTCCCGTTCCTGGGGCTCCTGTCAAAAGTATGCCGCGAAGTGGTCTGATTCCCATTTTCCTCGCCTTTTCCTGATTTTTTACAAACTCTAATGCTTCAAGCAACTCGTTTTTAGCTACAGCTTGGCCACCTATTTGTTCAAATGTTATTTTATACTCACCGTTTACAACTTTGGCACGGCTTTTAATAAAGTTACCCTTATCAACCA
>DUTQ01000106.1 GCA_012841995.1 Thermoanaerobacterales bacterium
AGAAACCAGTATAGTTACAATCATTGTAGTATTATCAAGCTTTTTCGAAAATTTTTATTTTAAAATAAAACAAAATGAACTAATAAATGAGGGCCAGCAACTCATAACACTGATATTACAGGGTGCAGATCCTTTGGAATTGTTGGATGTCAGTAAATTTATAAATGCCCATGCTGTCATTGTTGATAAAAAAGGCCTGATAAAAGTAGGTTCAGGTTTTTATAAACGTGATGGAATGGGGATGGCGAAAAAACAATTTACTGAAGTTTTAAAGGGGAATATTGTGGTCCACAAGGGGCATATGCCTCAATTTAATGCTGCTATGCTGACTGTAGCCTTGCCAATAAAAACAGAGGTTGGAGTAGCAGGTGCTTTGATTTTATATTCACCTATGGCATCAATACAAAGCTCAATATGGCATATAAGGCGGCTCATATTGATAGCAGGGGCATCATCAGTGTTGATTGCTACTGTCCTCAGTTTTGTGTTGTCAAAAAACATATCAAAGCCCCTTGTAGAGATGAAAAACATAGCGGAGGATATGGCAAAGGGCAATTTTGATAATACTATTGAAGTTACATCAGATGATGAAATAGGGACACTGGCTAAAACTATGAACTATATGTCATCTGCATTGGAAACAAATATAAACGCCCTATCCAATGAAAAAAAACAGCTGCATGGCATTCTTCAAAGCATGACAGATGGGGTTATAACATTTAATGCAGATGGTGATGTTATACTGGTAAACCCTCAAGCACTGGAAATATTGAGTTTAGATATCAGCGAGAATGAAGGAAAGTATTTTGATAAACTATTGCCGCTTTATGACAAGGTAAGAGAAGACAATTCCATTCTTCATGAAGAAGTTAATATGGGTGGGAGAATTATAAGTGTGAGAATGGCCCCTTTATTTAATGAAAAGCATTTTTTGTGGGGAGTTGTGGCAGTATTGCAGGACGTAACCATAGAACGAAAAACAGAGCATATGAGAAGAGAGTTTGTAAGTAATGTTTCCCACGAGCTGCGGACACCTCTTTCATATCTTCAAGGATACACTGAAGCCCTTTTGGATGGAATGGCCAAAGACTCTGATGAAAAGCAAAAATACCTAAATATTATACATGAAGAGACATTGCGACTTAGACGGCTTGTCAATGAATTATTGGATCTTTCGAGAATTGAAACAGGCCAAATAGCTATTGATAAAAAAATGATATCGATTAATAAGATAATTGAGAGGGTTATAAAAAAAGTAGAACCTGCTGTAGACAAGCGCGGTGTTAAAATAGAAACACAATATGAGGATCTGCCCATGATTGCAGCTGATGAAGACAGGATACAACAGGTTATCTTAAACCTTGTGGATAATGCAATAAGGTACACTAAATCAAACGGTAAAATAACTATAAAGGCAAGCAATAGTAAAGGTGGTATAGTAGTATCTATAAGGGATGATGGTGAGGGTATACCTGAGGATGAACTTCCATTTATTTGGGACAGGTTCTATAAAACAGACAAATCTAGAGTAAGGGATAAGGGAGGCACTGGCTTGGGCCTTGCCATAGTAAAAAACATTGTGGAATTGCATGACGGGAAAGTATGGGCTAAGAATTGTAAAAAAGGCGGTGCGGAATTTTCATTTTTCCTTCCTGAAAAATCTAATGATATGGAGTGATAAATATGGCTATTGTAATAGGAATTGCTGGATATTCTGGCAGTGGTAAGACAACATTATTGGAAAAGCTTATTTCCGATATGAAACAACAAGGTCTTAAAATAGGGGTAATTAAGCACTCATCACATGATATGGATTTGGGAAAAAAAGACACTGCGAAGTTTTTTTATTCTGGTGCAGATGAAGTTATTACTTCGGGCAAAAACGCAGTTTTAAGAATTTCCAAACCAACCGATGGCCATGGCTTAACGCAACTTGTAAATTCAATAAGCTCTTCTGATGTGATCTTTGTGGAAGGCTATAAAAAGGCAGATATACCTAAAATTGTTGTTTTAAACAGTGGGCTTGAGGAAGGATACGAGCTATTGATGGACCAAAATACTAGGGCGGTAATAATCGATGACTGGAGCATCTTTGAATGTATAAAAAAACATTATAATTATGCAAAGCTTGAAAAGCAAAAAGATCAAAATCATGGCAGACTTATTTTGTCAGAAATTAATCTTCCCGTGTTTATAAGAGATGATATAGAAGGGATAATACACTTTATAAAATGCTGTTTTTGCAATTAGAAAAGGCAGGAGTATCCTGCCGCAAAAGACGGGTCCTAATCGACCCATATATGATAAAGGGGGGGATTTACAGGAGGTTTTTAAAATATATTCCTCCCTGTTGATTATTGTAATATACTATCATTCAATTTTGCTGAAACTTTAACAGAAGTGTGATGATTTTGTGAAGGATAGGAGGTATTTACCTTGGGCAACAACCCAAAAGAGGATACTGATTTCTGTGATATTTTTTGTTTTGATGAAGAAAAGGTAAAAAGATTAATAGGTAGCGTACCTGACATGTCTGACCTTGCAGAGCTTTTCAAGGTTTTAGCTGATGAAACCCGAGTAAAAATTGTATATATACTATCAAAAGAGGAGCTATGTGTTTGCGATATTGCAACAATTTTAAGCACGACTGTTTCGAATATCTCACACCATTTAAGAGTATTAAGGGGTGCTCGTCTTGTAAAGTTTCGCAGAGAAGGCAAACAAGTTTTTTATTCATTAGATGATGACCATGTACTAAACATAATAAAAGAGGGCTTTGATCATGCTAAACACATAAAAAGCGAAGGGTGAAAACCTTCCCGTCTATGGTATAATTATGGCGGGAGGTTTTTTTATGTTTGATACCGACAGACTTTCTTCCTTTCCGGAAAAGCCCGGAGTATATATAATGAAAGATAAAAAGGGTAAAATTATATATGTGGGAAAGGCCGTATCATTGAAAAATCGTGTGCGGTCCTATTTTCAGTCCTCTAAAAATCTCTCAGTTAAAGTGAACTCTATGGTGTCAAAGATTGACGATATTGAATATATAATTACGGATTCTGAAGTTGAAGCATTGATTTTAGAATGTAATCTGATAAAACATCATCATCCTAAATACAATGTACTTTTAAGAGATGACAAGCAGTACCCATATATAAAAATCACATTATATGAACGATTTCCCAGGATACAGGTTGTTCGCAAAATCAAAAAAGACGGAGCTAGGTATTTCGGTCCTTATACCAATGCGGGTGCTATGCGGGAAGCCATTGATGTTATAAGAAAGGTTTTTCCGATAAGAAGTTGTAACAAGGATTTAAACAACGTGCCTTTAGAAGAAAGAGCCTGTCTTAATTATCACATCAAAAGATGTATGGCGCCATGCCAAGGGAGTATAGATGAGCAAGAATATGATGAAATAATCAATAGTGTTACTATGCTTCTTGAAGGCAAGCAGGAAGCTTTGGTTGACAAGCTCAAACAAAAGATGCAAAAAGCTGCTGAAGAATTGGATTTTGAATGGGCGGCAGTTATCCGAAATCAAATAATGGCACTGGAAAAAATCCTTGAAAGGCAAAAGATTGTTTCAAACGATATGGTAGATCAAGATGTGATTGCAATGGCACGCGGCCTTGACATGGCATGTGTCCAGGTATTTTTTGTGCGCAAGGGCAAACTCATCGAAAGAGAGCAATTTATCTTAAAAGACACTGATGGTGTTGAGAGAATTGAAATATTGACTTCTTTTGTAAAACAGTTTTATGATAATGCAACATTTATTCCAAAACAAATAATCATTGAGGAAGATATAGAAGATAAAGACATTATCGAAGATTGGTTACATCAAAAAAAAGGTGTAAAGGTGAATATAATGATTCCTCAACGTGGGGAAAAAAAACAGCTTGCAGAGATGGTTGCAGAAAACGCAAGAAACTACCTTGAACAATGGAAAAACAAGGAAATCAAGTTAAAGACTAGAAATAAAACAGCCATAAGTGAGCTTAAAAAATATTTAAAACTTGAAGATATACCGTATCGCATAGAGGGTTTTGATATTTCGAATATTCAAGGGACTAGTTCAGTGGCCTCTATGGTAGTTTTTGAGGATGGCATGCCGAAAAAAGAAGATTATAGAAAGTTTAAAATAAAAACCGTTGATGGCCCCAATGATTTTGAAAGCATAAAAGAGGTAATTTTCCGCCGTTTCAAGCGGGCTAAATCGGATGAAAAGTTTGGGAATCTTCCAGATCTTTTATTGATAGATGGAGGTAAAGGTCAGCTTAAATATGCTCTTGAAGCTTTAAAAGAATTAGAAGTATATAATATACCAGTTGTTGGCCTTGCAGAAAAATATGAACAAATTTTTGTAAAAGACAAGGATGATCCGATTATACTGCCTGATAACTCTGAAGCATTATACCTTGTTCAAAGAGTTAGAGATGAAGCACATCGGTTTGCGCTGAGCTTTCATAGGAGCCTTAGGTCAAAGAAAAATATTCGCTCATTGTTGGATGACATTCCCCAAATAGGTAAAAAACGCCGGATAGCACTTCTTAAGACACTAGGCAGTATTGATGAGATAAAAAGAGCATCTGTAGAAGAACTGACAAAGGTACCGGGTATGAATAAAAAAGCGGCCCAATCGGTCTATAACTATTTTCATAAAAGAACTGATGCGAATTCGTGAAACTTATAATATCAAAGGAATGTTGCCTACTTTTACTTGACACTAACATTTTTATCCGAGAGCTTGACTTGTGACATGCTTTAGTATATATTTTTAAACAAACCGTAAAGTCTTTTTTTCACTGTGTAAAGCGAGCAGAGGATGGTGGAAGCTCTGTGACATAAAAAGGACCAGGGAACGGGAAATTAAAAAACAAATGAATATAACGGTTTTTCGAAAAAGTGGCAGGTGAAAAACTGCAACTAGGGTGGAACCGTCCTAATAGAAAGGACCCCTAGACCTTTTATAGGTTTAGGGTTTTTTGTATTTTGAGGTTCTGGAAGAAAATATGAAAGGGGTATTTATGTGCCTAAAAATGACGAAAAAAAAATGAACAAAATAATATCTCTATGTAAAAGGCGTGGTTTTGTATTTCAGGGGTCCGAGATATATGGAGGTCTGGCAAATACATGGGATTATGGCCCATTGGGTGCTGAACTTAAACAAAACGTAAAGCGCATTTGGTGGAAAAAAATGGTACATGAGAGAGATGATATTGTAGGGCTTGATAGTGCTATACTCATGCACCCGAGGGTTTGGGAGGCATCAGGCCATGTGGCAGGTTTTAATGATGCTCTTGTAGACTGCAAACAGTGTAAATCTCGTTTTAGAGCAGACCACCTTATTGAAGATGCAATTGGTGCACATGTGGAAGGCAAAAGTGTTAAAGAGCTTACCGAAATCATCCGTGAAAACAATATAAAATGTCCAGTATGTGGTACTGTATCATGGACAGATGCTAGGGTTTTCAACCTCATGTTCAAGACACATCAAGGTGTTACAGAAGAGGCTGCATCTACCGTTTATCTAAGGCCTGAAACAGCTCAGGGTATTTTTGTAAACTTTAAAAATGTCCTTGATTCAAGTCGCATGAAATTGCCCTTTGGCATAGCACAGATAGGCAAAGCATTTAGAAATGAAATTACGCCAGGGAATTTTATATTTAGGACAAGAGAGTTTGAACAAATGGAAATGGAGTTTTTTGTAAAACCCGGAGAAGATATGGAATGGTTTGAGTATTGGAGACAATTTATGGTTGACTTTTTTGTTTATTTGGGAGTTAAAAGAGAGAATCTACGATTAAGAGATCATGCTCCAGAAGAACTTTCTCACTATTCTAAGGCTACTACTGATTTGGAGTATAAATTCCCATTTGGTTGGGGTGAACTTTGGGGAGTAGCGAATAGAACAGATTTTGACCTTTCAAGACATATGGAATTTTCAGGGAAAACCTTAACTTATTTTGACCAAGCTGAAAACAAACAGATAACCCCATATGTTGTTGAGCCATCCCTTGGAGCAGATAGGGCAATATTGGTTTTGTTATGTGATGCTTTCAATGAAGAAGAGGTCAATGGAGATGTTCGCACTGTATTGAAATTTCATCCGGAAATAGCACCTATAAAATGTGCAGTGTTGCCCCTCTCCAAAAAAGGCAACTTGGAAGAGCTTGCAAAGAAAATCTATAAGAATTTAAACAAATATTACCATGTGGAATATGACAATACAGGTAGCATAGGCAAACGCTATCGCCGTCAAGACGAAATAGGAACTCCATATGCGATTACTGTTGACTTTGATAGTTTGGAAGATGGTAAAGTTACAGTAAGAGATAGAGATACAATGGATCAGGACAGAATTGAAATAGAGAATTTGGAGACATACTTAAGAGAAAAACTTTGTTTCTAGATAATATTTAATTAAGTTTTGATAGAGTGTATATCTTTTTGAAAAACTGCCCACCCTATTATGAGAGGTGGGCGGAAATGGAATTTATAAGATATGATGGAAACATTCTGGATTTTACACAAGGTTCGATGGATGAAACAGTATTAAATTTGGCGGATAACTGTTTTGTCAAGAAACGCAAAGAGAGAATTACTCTATACAAATTGAAACTTACAATGAAATGTCCCGGGTCATTTTTACAGCGGGGGCCAATGGATTTTTACATGATTATAAACAAAAAGAAAGAAATTATGTCATGTAGAAGGTGCCATTTTTGGCTACTTGGCCAAGGCAAACTTTGCTGCGAAAATTCTTTTTTACTTCCAAGGATTTTTCATCACAAAAAGCCAAACTTTGATTCTATCATTCCACTTTTAAAGGCGAATGGGTATTTGGAATTACCTGTGCCAGACCCGCTGACAATGAGTTATATGGATTTTAGATATTAAAAAAAAGACGGGATTAAAACTTTAAATATAGTATTTTGATAGCGAATAGATAGTTCAGCATGACTATTTATTCGCTACATTTTTTATTAAAAGATGAGATAATGAGTTGACACTATAAATATGTTTTAGGCATTTTAGAACGACATTTAACCCTTTTGTAACTTTTATTTAAACATTGGTTAACTATATCTTGTCTGTTTTATGGTAAATTGAAGATGAAGATAAATTACCTGAGTTAACTAAGGTATATAGAAAACACAACTTAAAAGGAGTGGATTTTTGTGTTTAAAAAGGTTACATGTTTTTTAATAACGGTTTGTTGTGTAATCTCTCTTGCAGGCTGCAGTATGAAAGATCCCCAAGCAACGATGAATGCACCTGCTATAGCGGCTGAAGAAAATAAGGATAAATCCGATGCATTTTTATCAAAGTTAAAGAAATTCCTCCCCGAAAATGCAGAATTAATCAAAATAACCAATTTAATAGGTCTAGAAGTAGATTGGTTTGAAGCAGATTTGACAGGTGACCAGGAACCGGAAATATTAATTAGCTTTATGGATAAAGACAACAGGATAGGTATTATAGTTTTAGAAAAAGATGGCGACAATTATAAGAGATTATACCAAGAGACTTTTGAAAACGAAGATAACAAATTGGGATTTGAGAAATTAGTTAATATGAGAACGGCAACACTTATGGGCGATGAGACGACACAGGTAGTAATAAGTTATGATTTCTATGGAGCAGATTTCAATTCACTTTCATTACATGTGTTAGGATATGACAGCAAGCGAAAAACCATAGACAACTTTTTAAGTGTTATGGATGTGCCGAAGGCAAATCTAGAAGTCAAAGGAGATTCTATATTGGTGCAGGCCATGGGTGTGACTAAAAAGTACAGTTGGGATGGCAATACATTTATTGATGAACAGATATTTTCAAAGCCAGATGTAAAAAATGATGATGTGGCTATTCACTATTCCATGAGCGCTGAAGGGCCACTTGAAGTAAGCACAGACGAAGTTACACTAAAAGTGGGACAAAGACTGATTTTAATCCGTGATGATAAACTTAAAGCAGGGGAAAGAATAATGCAAAGTGCTGACAAACTTGAGAACAATGATATGTTAGATTATGTTAGTTATAGAAATTATATAGCACAGAAGGCCGGGACATTGACTATGACAATAGTTCCTAATGGTGGTTATGATTGGGATAATGCCAAAGATATTAAAATAACCGTAGTAGAATAATATTGTAGAGGAGACCTTTGGTCTCCTATTATAAAGCATATATACAAAAA
>DUTQ01000107.1 GCA_012841995.1 Thermoanaerobacterales bacterium
CGCCGAAACTAAAACCATGCCATCCTTTATGCCGCTTTCTTTTACAACCTCTTTTACCTTATCGGTAATATTTATATACTCTCGCCGTTGTTTTGTTTTAAACCAAAAATACTTGGTAAGGCTTTTCACCTTTATCTCCTCCTCATAAACACGTGATAGCCATACCTAATTTTAATTGGAAACATCCTGACTTTCAAAAGTAAAGCCTTCTCCTAATACTTCATGAACATCGCTAATTATGACAAAAGCCTTGGAGTCATACTTTTCAACTATTTCCTTTATCATTGGAACCTCTAATCTCGAAACTATACAGAGTAAAACATCCTTGTTTTCCCTAGTATACCCCCCATATCCCCCTAAACATGTTACACCTCTTCCCATTTCTTTCATTATCGAGCTGGCAATGTTTTCAGTTTCCTTAGATATGATATAAACGGCCTTTGCGTAATTGGCACCTTCCTGAATAAAGTCTATTACCTTTCCGCTTATGAAAAGACTAATCCAAGAATATAGAGCAAGTTCCCAATCAAAAGTAAGACCTACCAAAGCTATGACAAAGAAATCTACTAGCATTACTCCTTTACCTATACTCACAGAAGGCACAAAATGGTTTATGAGAATAGCAGCCAAATCTGAACCACCAGTTGACCCACCTGCCTTAAAAACTATCCCAAGGCCTAATCCAAGTACAAGGCCCCCATAAACAGTAGAAAGCATTATATTATAAGTTAACACAGGAAAGCTTGCTGTAAGCTCCGTAAAAACCGAAAACAGAACTGAACCAACAAGTGTCTTTACTCCAAATACCTTTCCTAAGAACACTACACCCAATATAAGGAGCGGGATATTCATGGCAAGCATTGTCCAACCTACCGGAGCACCCGTAACGTAATGAAAAACCGTGGCAAGACCACTTACGCCACCTGCTGCCACCTTGTTTGGCACTAAAAACATAGTAAGACCTAATGAACCTATAAAACATCCTAGTGTTATTTGAAAATATTCAAATGCAATGTTTTTTATCTTCTTCATTTGTCATATATCACTTCACACATCACTTCCCCTTATTACCTAATATTACCTTTATTAAAAACAAAGGGAGAGCACTCATACGTTTTATTCGGGTTGGCTCAAGGATTAATCTGTAAAGCCACTCTAAACCGACTTTTTGCATAAAAACTGGTGCTCTGCGCGTATTGCCTGAAATAACATCAAGGCTTCCACCTACCCCCATCATCAGCTTACAATTTATATTCTGCCGCTGATTTGCCATAAATATTTCTTGTTTAGGGGCTCCCATGGCTACAAAAACCACATCAGCACCAGATTTGTTGATTTCATCAACTACATTTTCCTCTTCAGATTGGGCAAAATAACCATCATGTGTCCCGGATATGTGAATCTTTGGGTACATAACAGATATTTTTTTAGCTGCTATTTCTGCTACATTAGGCTTTCCTCCAAGCAAGTATATGGACATTCCGTTTTGATTTACCTTTTGTAATATCTTGACCATAAGGTCGAATCCGGCAGTTCTGCCTTTTAATGGATTGCCTATAATTTTAGAAGCTATTACAACACCAATCCCATCTGGAAAACACATATCAGAATTATTAATAGCATTTTTCAGTTTTTGATTTGATTGGGCTTGCATTATTATTTCAGCATTTGGTGTAACTATGGTTTTATTGCCTTCTGTTTTTAAAAAGTATTCAACTTTTCCAAGGGCCATTTCATAATCAACCTTGTCAAGGGTGATGCCCAGAATATCTATTTTATCTGTATTTTTCAATCTTCTCCCTCCAGGAGGCTTGTAGCCAATCGAGCATTTTCCCAAGCAAGATTTACAAGTTCATCTCTTTTTTCTAGCAGTATACCCCGCAATTCCTCTCTTTTTTTCAAGGCTGTTTCCAAGCCATGGCAAATTTTAACAACATCTATTTCTTCAGGAGTGCCTATTATTAGCTGATTAACCCTCTGTAAAAAATATTCGACTTTAGGATCATATATTAGCCCTACAAGAGGCACACCCATCATAGCTCCAAAAATAAGTGCATGCAATCTCATGCCGTAAATTATATCCATTTGACCAGAAATCCATAACATTTCCTGAGGGTCTACTGGTTTTGTTAGTATCTGTGATTTTTCTTTCATGTAATTCATTATTTCCTTGGACTCACTATAATCCTTTGGAAACTGCATTGGCAAAAAAACAACTTCGGCATTATGGGTCTTTATTATGTAATCTAATGCCTCAGCTATCATTTTGCGTTTTTTCTCCAGATTCCACGGTCTTATTGAAACACCAATTTTTATGCGTTCTTGAGTTAATGTTATTTTTTGTCTTTTCAATAACTGTAAACCTAATTCATTGTTTATAGGTTTCAGTACAAAAGCCGGATCGGCGGTCACTATCAAGGGAGGTTTTGTCACACCTAGCTTGTTGAGTTCGTGTTTTGATTTGTCATCTCTTACTGTAATTAAATCCACAGTATTCCCTACTGCTTTTATCAATCTTTTGTTTATATTTCTGTTTATAGGGCCAACACCATTGGCATAAAACATGACTTTTTTATTGAGCTTTTTGGCCAAATACACAATTAAAAGATAATAGGGAACTGAACGGCTGCTTGTTACATCTTGCAGCAAACCCCCGCCTCCGCTTATAACAAGGTCCGCCTTGGCTATTTCCTTTAACACCGCCAGGGGATTTGTTCTTGTAACTGCACGAATCCCGTGCATATCCAAGGTTTTCTCCGGTGCTGCGGAAAGAGCAGTAATCTCGATATCCTTGTTCAGTTTCTTAATCGACTCAACTATAGCCATTAATATAGCTTCATCACCAGCATTTCCGAAGCCATAATAACCGGACACCAGCACTCTATACATCACATTTTCCCCTTTTTTCATACAAATAAAATCCTCCCAATGCCGCAATTCCTAATATACAGCCAAGAAGTATGCCCTCAAAAGATCTAACTAAAGATACAAGAGCCGAATTGTGAAAGTGGCTAAATGTATTTATCATGGATATCTCTCCTAAAAGAGCTACCAAATAAAGCTCATCAGCTTGTCTGCTATGGTTTAAATTTTTTAGACCTCCCGCTATTATCAATGCGGGAAAACCAATTAGAAATTCCTTTGTACGAGGTCTTACTAGAAAAACCCTCTCAAGCCATATCCGGGCAAAAAGCTCCCATTTAGGAATCGGTATCACCGACTGATTGCCTGTCCTGTTTAAAAGCACAAAGAGTGCTAGGCAAATAACAGCAATGCCCAATATGCCTTTTACAGAAAAAATGGGCTTATTTAAAGTGAAGTCCTTTATTTTACTATTCATATAAATAGCAACTATTACAATATAAGATAAGACATATAAGGCCTTAATACCTCGAAATTTTTCCAAGCCAAGTAATGAGCTTATATCGCCAAAAATACCCCATAAGATCATTGCACCTATAAAGGTTATTGCTGTAGCTCTTATCAGACCACATATTGAATGTTTCACTAGTTGAGTAAAGCTTGTGCATTTATTATATTCATCCCGCATAACTTCACTGCAGATTCCCAATACAGGAAAACATACAGCAGCTGTCAATCCAGCGATATTTCTAAAAATAGAAAAATCAAATATAGCAAGCCCAATAAAGATAATAAAAATCAAAACAATTGTCTTTATCTTAAATTGCCTGGCTGACTTGCAAAGACTTAATAACCGCCAAATACCCCACAGTATCCCAAAAGAAGCAGCAAACGAAAACAGCTTATTAAAGCTAAAGGCTTTAAATGGTTTTGCATTGCCAAAATTAAATCGATTCGTTATTCCCCGGGAAATGATCTCATCTTTGATTTCAGCAATATGTTTTGCATTATATGTCAGCATATCATCTTGCCCTGATAAGAAGAGATGAAGGTATAAAATGCGATCATTCCTATCTCTTGTTGCAATTAAATATTCATCCATCCATTTATGTTGAGGCCTGTTATAAACTCTTGCAGCATTATAATCAATATCTTTTATAAACTGGCTTATATTGTTTGTGCTTATAAATTCATCAAATCCCAATGTGATGTCATTGGCTTTAAAA
>DUTQ01000108.1 GCA_012841995.1 Thermoanaerobacterales bacterium
AAATGGTGCTGATGCCGAACAAATCGATGATGATCAGCAACTAAAAAAACTAAATGAATTGTGGCCCGAAGTTTTAAATGAACTGGGCAAGCAAAAGAAAATGGCACTCTTAAACTTTATAATTTTATATCACATGGGGTTACTTGGCCTACCTTTATAAAGTTTAAGAGTGCCATTTTCTTTTGCTTACCCAGTTCATTTAAAACTTCGGGCCACAATTCATTTAGTTTTTTTAGTTGCTGATCATCATCGATTTGTTCGGCATCAGCACCATTTGAATCTGTATCCTTATTTTCAGTATATTCGTTTTTATCGGGTTTTACAGTTTTAATGTCTTTATCGGGTTTTTCTAAATTTTTGGATGTGGGTATTTGATTTACACTTGGTGCAGTTAGAATAATATTATCCTTTGTGCTGCTCACATTAGATATGTGGCCTATATTTCGGGCTAAATCCGACACTTTTTGCTCAAGGACCTGTATTCGACTAATGTATCCCTCATCCTTATTCCAAAGTTCCGGCAAGGTGAGTTTAACCATAGCAGATTCTAAAACAACACGGGGTTGAGATAGCCATTTCATATCGTTAGAGGCATCATTTAATATATCTATTGCCGTAAGAAGTCTTTCCTTTGTAAAGTTTTTAGCTATTGATTGAAGTATTGTATATTCCTCATCGATTACATCTATTATATCACGATCTGCGTTTATGCAAATCATCAGTATGTTTCTAAAGTGTTCAGTTAAATCATCTATAAACCTGGATAGGTCTTTTCCAGATGATGCGACTTCGTCTATAATTTGCATAATATGGGCAGCATCTTTTTTAACGACTGCTTCAGATATATTATAAAGTACATCTCTTGAAACAGCACCCAAAAGTTCCAATACATCTTCATAAGAAAGTTTATCTACTCCAAAGGCAAATGCCTTGTCTAATAAGCTCAATGCATCCCTTACAGAGCCTTGTGAGACAGCCGCCAGTTTTGCAAGTGCCTTATCTTCAACATCTACACCGCAATCGTTTGCGATTTCACTCATGTGCTTTACAATTTCTTCAATGGAAACTCTATGAAAATCAAATCTCATGCATCTTGAAAGAATCGTAGGCAGCAGTTTGTTGGGCTCAGTTGTTGCCAATATAAACACCACATGACGAGGAGGCTCTTCTAATGTCTTTAACAGAGCGTTAAAAGCCTCTGTTGTCAGCATATGAACTTCATCAATTATGTATATCTTAAAGCGGCCTTCTGATGGAGGAAAATTGGCCTTTTCCCTCAAGTCTCTAATATCATCAATTCCGCGATTTGAGGCAGCATCCATCTCAATGACATCTATCATACTGCCGCTGTTAATGGCCTTACAGTGGTCACATTCATTGCAAGGTTTTACAGTTGGACCTTTTTCGCAATTCAACGCCTTTGCAAGAATCCTTGCTGTAGTTGTCTTGCCCGTGCCGCGCATCCCGCAAAAAAGATAAGCATGCCCTATTTTTCCACTTTTTATCTGATTTTTCAGGGTTGTGACTATGGCTTTTTGGCCCACTATTTCGTCAAAATCTCCGGGCCTGTATTTTCTATAAAGTGCTACATAAGGCATATATATCCTCCTAAAATCACTGCAAATACTTTAAAAGCCGCCGAATGTTATCGGCGGCCACAATTTAAGCCGTGCACCCTCCGTCGATCCCATCCTCCGGGCGTTACTCCAGTAGTTAGCTCGGGCCAGGTTTCCCCACGGCACATGAAAGGGCTCCCTTACCGCTGCTTCCTCCCGGACCTGACGGGGTTCGAAAGTTTTCATTGCGCAGGACCCAGCCTTCGTCACTACTTGCTGGAGTCAGACCCCACAAGATAAAGACCTCAGAAAGGAATTCGACCCCACTATAGCGGATTGTGGGTACAGGGCACCGCTACCTCCCCGTCTAGCACGGCAAATCTGTTATCATATTAAAGGGTAAAAATAATGTTTCTATTGTATTCTACTATATTTCAAGGTGTAAATCAAGGAGTAAAAAACTTGTCAAATGATATGCGATGATTTTATCCTTTAAGGCCCTGATAATTTCCTCTATATTCCAATCATTTGCATTTACACGGCCTACATTCACCAGTATGGGATTGGGTATTCTCAATGCCATTTCAATAAATTCGGCCTGATGCCAAAGATTATTGCCCAATGCCGAAACGCCGACATTTTCAACACATAGTATAACGGAGCACAGATTGGAGTAAGCCGTTATCAATTTTATCTGCATTTTCAGGAATATCAATGGCTTGTGCATACATTAAACTGTGCCATTTATTATATTGGATGGAACAAGGAAAAATTACAAATTCATAGATGCGTTGAATAATGGGTACTTGATTCGACTGATAAAAAGGCTGGAGTGCTGAAATTAAAAGAATGATCAGCAGTTACGCAAGATAATGGGTACCCGTCTGGTTTCTTCTCGTTTTTTATAGACATAAAAAGACTTTATGAAATCTGAAGACATGTTGAAACGTGGAAAGGACATAAACGATTATTTAAAAGTTTTATTGGGATTTGCACACTTACGGGAGCTTGAAAGGATGTAACTTAATTGTTTATTGAGTTCATAGTATAAAAGAGGTATAATATGATTAGAATATTATTACAAGGAGTTGATACTATGCTGATTAAACCGTCTGCAAGCATCAGGCAGAACTATAATGAAATTGCGGCTTTGTGCAAATCCTCTGGGGAACCTGTGTATCTCACCAAAAACGGCGAGGGCGATCTCGTGGTCATGGATATAGATACGTTTACCCGTCGAGAAAAAATGCTCAAGCTACGCGAAGAACTGCTAGCTGTTGAGGAAGATCGAATGGCTGGTCGCACCGGAGTAACGCCGGATGAACTGGACAACTATTTAGAAAGCATTATAGATGAGGTGGAACATGGAAAAGAAACCTCAATATAAGGTGATTGTTTCTGACCGTGCCCGTCAGATGTTGGCGTGCCATGTACGGTTTATGGCGCAAAAAAGTCCATCAGCCGCACGCAGGACAAAGAATGAATTAATGGATGCCATTCGCTCTCTTTCCACCATGCCGGAGCGATTTCCATTTCTCAACACAGAATTTATACCGCTGAACAAGTATCACAAGATGTTCGTTGAGAAACGGTATTTGATTCTGTATCAGATTAAGGATCAGTCAGTGTATGTTGATTATATCGTGGATTGCAGACAGGATTATGGGTGGTTGGTGCGGTAACCCTTTAGCATTATTGGCGACTCCAGCTTATCGGAATTTTTCCGAAATAATTATTCCGTTTAGACTTATCACATTTGCCTTTAGGTGATAAACGAAACATTCCCGTGTCACTAAAGAAATTCGACCCCACTATAGCAGATTGTGGGTACAGGGCACCGCTACCTCCCCGTCTAGCACGGCAAACTTTTTAGCTAATAATAT
>DUTQ01000109.1 GCA_012841995.1 Thermoanaerobacterales bacterium
AAATAATAATCTATAGCACATAATACAGTTAGGAGGTTTTGCACATGTTCATAACAAATGATACCCTTTTAAAAGATGTGGTTGAGTTTTATCCGGAATATTACGAAGTATTTACACGTTTTAATATAAGATGTTTGTCGTGTTATGGAATGTTAAACAGTACATTACAAGAGTGTGCAGATTTTTATAATATAGATGTAGAAGAATTAAAAAAAGAATTGAAACAGCTTGAGATTCCTCTAGTAGATAAAAGTTAAGACCTCCATTTGGAGGTCTTATTTGCTAAACAACTCTTACCATCTTGCGGTAGTATTCTTCTGCATTTTTATCAGCCAGCACTTTTATTACTTTGGCTTGAGGATCCTCGGTGCCTTGAAGGTGGCATCCTTCTTGATTCAAGGCCTTCGCGTATTCTATAACATGGTCTGTTATGCGCTCACCCGGGCAAATTATCGGGATACCCGGAGGATATGCCATAAGCATTTCAGCACTTATTTCCCCTTTTGCATCTTCCAACAAAACCTCACGTTTCTCACTGTAAAAGGCGAATCTGGGGGAAACAACAAGTTCCTGAGACTCGGGCAAATCACATGTAATCTTTACCACATTTTTACGGCTGTGGTTTTTGGCTATATCATCTACAGCTTTAACAAGTGCATCCAAACTTTCTTCATTATCACCTATAGCTCCCACAGCAAGGACATTGTAAAGGTCTGACAGTTCTACAGCAATATGATAACCGTATCTCAACATCTTTTCCATCTCAAATCCGGATAGCCCCAATTCCCGCACATTTATGGCAAGTTTTGTCTGGTCATAGGCATAGCAACCTTCACTGCCTTCAACATCACGACCCATCACATATATGCCATCGATCCTATTTAGCTTTTTCCTGGCCGTTTCACAGAGCTTTATCGTCTTATCTAGCATAGCTTTGCCGTTTATGGCCATTTGTTTTCTTGCTACATCCAATGAAGCCATTAGAGGGTATGATGGACTTGTGGTCTGAGTCAAGTTCATGGCTGCTTTTACTTTCCTGTCATCTATTAAATCACTTTTTACAAGCAAAATAGAGCTTTGAGTCATTGATCCAATTAATTTATGAACACTTGCTGCACTCATGTCAGCCCCAGCCTCCATAGCAGAAAGTGGGAGGTTTGGCGAAAACCCAAAATGAGCACCATGGGCCTCATCCACTATAACCGGCTTATCAAAGGAGTGTGCTATTTTAACAATCTCTTTAAGGTCTGATGCCACACCATAGTAGGTGGGGTTTATTACAAATACAGCTTTTGCATTAGGATGCTCAACAAGGGCCTTCCTTACACTCTCCGGGGTTATGCCCATGGCTATTCCCATATAATCATCTATGACTGGTTCTATATAAATCGGCCTGGCACCGCTGAGTATAAGGCCTCCGACGGCCGAGCGGTGTGCATTCCTGGGGAGAATTATTTCATCTCCAGGATTGGCCACAGCAAGTATCATAGCTTGTATTCCCGCTGTAGTTCCATTCACCAAAAAATGTGCACTATCAGCACCAAATGCTTGTGCCGCTAGCTGCTCTGCCTCTCGAATAACCCCCAATGGGTTACATACTGTATCCATTTCTAATATCCCTGCGGTAACATCAATAGCCAAAATACTTTTTCCAACAAATTCTTGAAACTCAGGTATCCCCCTGCCGCCTTTGTGTCCAGGCACATGGAATGAAATAGTGTTTTCGTCCATGTACTTCCTTAAGGCGGCAAACAAAGGCGTTTCCTGCTGTTCTATGAGATTCATTTGAGTCACACTCCCTTCCTTTTTTAGGACATTAATTAAAGCACAATACATCGTGAAATGCAGTAAAAATTTCGAAATCCAAACATTAGAATTCCTGCGTTCATCAGCAGATTTCCAAGGAAAACCATTGAAATCAAATGGCAAAATAAAACTATCACAAATCAATGCTGATTGCAATAGTTTTTCGTAAAAAATCATGAATTATTCAAGAAAAAAATCAAACACGGGAAGAAATGCGGAGACGGTTTTCTTGTTTCCAGAAACAAGAAAACCGTCTCCACATTTCTCTTTATTTGAATGCTATTTTTATGGTCTTGTTTATCTTACATTTTGCGGTTTTCCACCATTCTACTACTTTAAACCTCACTTCTATCGGAACATCATCTGGATAACTTGCCGTTTGTATTGCATTTATTTCTTCTTGGGTAAGGAATTTACTTAATTGTATCTTAGCTTCATCTTTTGGAACACCTCGTGTGATATCTACAAAACACAAAGGTGGAAAAAGCACACACCACCAGTTTTTCCCTCCGCCTTCACCTATGATAATGCGCAGCGCCTCGTATTCTCCTGCAGGAAGTGTTACATAGCCGTAAGTTTTAACAGGGAAGGCGAATTTTCCAAACAGCGCTTTTACATCGTAATCCTTTCCTTCTTTTTGCACTTCCATTTTTGCAATTTGCTCTATTTCCTTTAGATGGTTTTTTATATACTCTCTAGACTCCTGGATATCTTCTAGATCCTCAAGCTCATTTTCGATTGCCTTTACTATAGAATCCCTTACTTTGAGCTTTAAAGCCTGGTCTTCTGGTGAATCGCTGTTTGCTATAACATGTAGTCTGATAAGCTTCGAAGAAATATCTTGCACGCTTATCTTGTCTTCCTCAATATTTTCAGTTTTTTCAATTGCTCCACCTGCTAATCCGCCTTCACTTATTATTGCTGCCAAAAAGGAAATAATAATTATTCCAATGGTCAAAATTGCAGTTTTTTTAATTATGTTAGATGAGCTTTGCATTACAATCTCTCCCTAAAGAATATCTCCTTTACATTATTCCCAAAATTAAAGAGATATAAACACAAAAAATAAAATAGTGTAAGCTAAAATTCAAAAACTATCGGGTATACTTTTCTCAAAAATAAAAACATCTTGATAGGAAGTGTGTTTTATTCTATACTTACTTTATACCTGTTTTATTGATTGTATAATGAAAGGACGGTGTAACCCAGATAATTCTTTCTGGGAATATATATGGAAATTCTTATTACCCTTGATGCTTTAAAGAATCGCGAGGGGGAAAAAATATTGCGTTTTCCTCCAGATACACTTGTTACAAAAGAAGCTAAGATTTATGCAGCTAAAAACCATATAGACATTTATATTGGAGACGAAAAGTTAACACAACCTGTCTATTTAAATGGAAAGCCTGGCGAAAGGGCTGTGATTTCTGTAATAGGTGAGGATAAAGTCGGAATTATAGCCGGTATCTCGAAGGTGTTTGCCCAGTACAATATCAATATCCTTGATATTACTCAAACCGCAATAGAGGGCCTTTTTACAATGATCACAGTTGTAGATATTGCAAAATCCAAAGTTAGCTTTGAAGATCTAAAAAACAAGCTTTCCGAATGTGGTGCACAGCTCGGAGTTCGAGTTGATGCCCAGAGGGAAGAAGTTTTTCATTACATGCACCGAATTTAGGAGGATACAGATGAAATTAACTAGGGATGAAATTATAGAAACAATACGCATGGTGCAATCTGAAAACTTGGATATTAGGACAGTTACGTTGGGTATAAGTCTCAGAGACTGTGCGGCTAATACGGTTTCAGAAACAGCAGATAAAATTTATACAAAGCTCGTCACAGTAGGGAAAAACCTTGTTTCTACAGCTCGACAGCTTGAGATGGAATATGGTATACCTATTATTAATAAGCGCATCTCTGTAACTCCTATAGCCATGGTAGCTGAAAGCTGTAAAGAAACCGACTATGCACCTATTGCAAAAGCCATGGACCGTGCTGCGAAGCAACTTGGCATTGACTTTATAGGCGGTTTTTCAGCGCTAGTGCAAAAGGGCTTTACAAAGGGCGATATGAATCTATTAAATTCTATCCCAGATGCTCTTTCTGTAACCGAACGAGTTTGCTGTTCCGTGAATGTAGCCACAAGCAAGGCAGGAATTAATATGGACGCAGTCAGAGCAATGGGCAAAATAATTAAAAAAACAGCCAGTTTGACTGCTGATGAAGATGGGCTAGGATGTGCAAAATTGGTTGTATTTGCCAATGCCCCTGAGGATAACCCCTTTATGGCCGGCGCATTTCACGGGCCCGGTGAGCCGGAAGCCACAATAAATGTAGGTATAAGCGGCCCTGGTGTCGTCAATACCGTTATACGCCGCCTGCCCAAGGAAGCCGATATTGGTGAGGTCTCTGAGACAATCAAAAAGATGGCCTTTAAGATTACCCGTGTGGGCGAACTTATTGGAAGAGAGGCTGCCAGAAGGCTTGGGGTTCCATTTGGCATCATTGACCTTTCACTTGCTCCAACTCCTGCGGTAGGAGATAGTATCGCAAATATCCTGGAAGCCATAGGTCTAGAGCGTTGTGGCGCTCCAGGCACCACTGCAACCCTTGCACTTTTAAACGATGCTGTTAAAAAAGGCGGTGCCATGGCTACTTCTTACGTAGGAGGGCTTTCTGGAGCTTTTATCCCCGTGAGTGAAGATGCAGGCATGATAAGGGCAGTCATGGATGGTGCCCTTTCCCTTGAAAAATTAGAAGCAATGACATGTGTATGCTCTGTAGGTCTTGATATGATAGCTGTTCCCGGAGATACAACAGAGGAAACAATATCGGCAATCATTGCAGATGAAATGGCCTTAGGCGTTATAAATAAAAAGACTACGGCAGTTAGGATTATTCCAGCACCAGGTAAAAAAACCGGTGACTTTGTAGAATTTGGTGGTTTGCTTGGAAGGGCACCTGTTATGCCTGTCAATACATTTGATCCGTCTGTCTTTGTGCGGCGCGGAGGACAAATTCCCCCACCAATACAGAGTATGACAAATTAAACAAAAAAAATTTTTCGAAAAGCCCTTGATTTTATTTAAAAACCTGATAGAATTATAATTAATCTAATTATATTGTAAATAAAAGTGATGATGGAGAAGAAGAAAAAACTGACGCCATAAAGAGAGCCGGGATGGTGGGAAACGGCAGGCAAAGTTTTTCGGGCCGCTCCGAAGCTGTAGGCTGAAATCAGAAGTAAGCCGCGCCGGTTTTTCCGTTATAAAAATGAGGTGGAGCTTTTGCTCAACCAGGGTGGTACCGCGAGATAAACCTCGTCCCTTTTTGGGGCGAGGTTTTTTGGATCTTGTCCTTACTTTTAAACATGGCGGTTATTGCTTGATTTATGGTTTGGCATCTGCTCAATTAGGGTGGTACCGCGGATCCCGTCCCTTTTTTAAGGGGCGGGTTTTTTGTTTATAAATTGTTTTAGTTTATTTAGTAAACAAGAAAAATAAAATTTCTTTTCATACAGGAGGAATAATAATGCGAATTTCAAGTGTAGTAAATAGCATAAAACCTTCCGGAATAAGGCGTTTCTTTGATTTGGCTGAAAAGGACCCTGATGTAATATCACTTGGTGTTGGTGAACCGGATTTTGTAACACCAGAAGTTA
The DNA here is from genome assembly GCA_012841995.1 of Thermoanaerobacterales bacterium. GTDB lineage: Bacteria > Bacillota > Thermosediminibacteria > Thermosediminibacterales > Tepidanaerobacteraceae > DUTQ01. Next base: position 5,474 of record DUTQ01000109.1, read on the forward strand.
TCTTACAAGCTGCGCAAAAGAGTATTGATGAGGGATTTACCCATTATACATCAAATGATGGGATGTTCTTACTTCGGGAAAAGATATCAAAATACCTTAAGACCAAATTCGGTCTAGAGTATAAGCCGGAAACAGAGATGATAATAACAGTAGGAGCCAGTGAGGCTGTGGATGTGGCTCTTACAACATTAGTTTCACCTGGAGATGAGGTCCTCATCCCTGAACCTTGTTTCGTATCATATGGGCCATGTACACAGTTGTGTGGCGGAAAAGCTGTATTTGTGCCTACCAGCGCAGAAAATGACTTTAAATTAACTGTTGATCAATTGGAAAAATATGTAACGTCAAAGACCCGGGTCCTGTTTATCTCATATCCTAACAATCCAACTGGCGCTATTATGGAGAAAAATGACCTTGAACCTATAGCTGATTTTGTGATAAAACACGACCTTGCAGTAATATCTGATGAGATATATGGCGAGCTCACTTACGGTAAAAAACATTTTAGTATTGCATCACTACCTGGAATGAAAGAGAGGACCTTTTTTATAGGAGGGTTTTCAAAGTCATTTGCTATGACTGGCTGGCGCATTGGTTTTTTATGCGGACCGAATGATGTAATCCAGGCTGCCCGAAAGATTCACCAATACCGCATTATGTGCCCGCCTACCATCAGCCAAGTGGCAGCAATAGCTGCAATAGACAAGGGCGAGTTGGATGCAAGGCGAATGGTAGATGAGTATGAACGCAGGCGAAGAGTCATTTGCAGTGGTTTTAAAGATATCGGTCTTGAACTTTCAGAGCCTAAAGGAGCATTTTATGTCTTTCCTTCAATACAAAAGACAGGGCTTTCAAGTGAGGAATTTGCCGAAAATCTTATTATAAAGTCAAAGGTTGCGGTTGTTCCGGGAAATGCCTTTGGCCCAAGTGGTGAAGGGTTCGTCAGATGCTCTTATGCCACATCTTTAGAAACAATCTACGAGGCCCTCAATCGCATAGATGATTTCCTTTCCCACATAAAGCCCCGAAAGGCCGGATCTCAATCATAAAGTAAAGATGATGGCAGCTCTCCAAATCAAGATCTGTTATTGTAGGGAACGGTCAAAAACCGTTCCCTACACCGTTCCCTACATGGTCTGCACGATGCAGGGGTTCACGGGCAATTTGGCATCCCGTGTGAATATCTTGGAACCGTCCCTAAATATTCATTAATAATTTATAATTCTGTCCTTGAAATCCTTTTTCAAATCTTTTTGAAGATAAGTTATAAAGCGATTTAAGAATGCGGCTGCCTCGCCTTTAGTCATGGGATCACTTGGGCGAAAATAACCTGCCATATCACCTCGAGCAAGGCCTATTTGCCTTGCCACATACACTGAATCTCTTGCCCATGCTGGGATCTCACAATCATCAGCAAACCCAGTGTCATATGGGGGATTTGGGGCAAGATGTTCCAAACCAAGGGCCCTTATCATGATTGTTATTGCTTGATCCCTAGTTAAGACCTGGTCTGGGCCAAAACGTTTTGGCCCTATTCCCTGCATGACTCCGGTAGATGCCAGATTTTCTAAATAAACCATGTCCTTATCAGATATATCACTAAAAGGAGTTTCCTCTTGTGGCAATGCCTCACCTTTTTTTTGTGCCACATTCTTTTTCACATCAGCTATGGCCTTGCCGCGGTTTATAATATCAGTCACCTTTGCAACTCCTTGGGCAAATGTCAACCTTTTAGCGTAAACATGTGGGCCAAAATAACTGCCTTTTGGCTCCATAATGCCTAAACTCAAAAGCCTTTCAATATCCTCTTGCGCCCAGTGTCCCGGCACATCTAATGTTTTGGGAATAAAGGTCCTTTTCTGTGTGGGTACAGTTGAAAGCTTTAACTCTACATCGTCTTTTAAAAATTCACTTTTCAAAGGTATGCCTTTTTGATCAAATCGAGGCAGGCTGTAGCTATATCTTGCTACCTGTTCATCTTGTATAGTTTCAAGATATCCGCCACGAAAGCTAATTTGAGACGGCTCATTTGGTATATATGTGAGGTCCCGTGTTGTGTTAAAAGATTCCACTACCTGCATACTGCCATTCCAGTCAGCGGAATAAACGCTTTCTTCTATGGCCTTTTCCCCTTTATAATCGATCAAGTAGTCAAGTGTTACAGTTTCAGTGGCACCCCAAACGTGTTCATACCCTACACCAGAGCCGTTTATTTCTACAGATAGTTCCCCTTCATCTCGGTTTACGCTGTATAACTTTTTACCTCTTATATTCAAAGAATAGTAATCTACTGCTGGAGCCATGTCTGTGATAGTAGAAGAGTATAGTTCACATTTTTCCAGCTTATATCTGTCTGAGCGCCGACCTTCACCCTTTACAGTTATACTCTCACTAAAGCGGGTTAATTCGGATACAGTTATGTACTGCCGTTTTTTTGTATCTTCCTCCAAGCTTACCTCAAATGTCATATTTCTGCGAAGAGATATATTCTTGTCGTCGCTTTCCAATGTAAAGTTTACCCTGTCTTGCCTTTTTCCTTTTCGCATTGTCCCTTCGTTTATCTTGATATCCCCCTTCAATATGACGGGCTTACCTGTCAGTACAAAAAGCTCCTTGTATTCCATATCGTTTTTTATTCCACCATCATATCCGGGCATCTGTATAGCATAAGCTGTATTTGGCAAGCCAATGCAAAGGGATAAGCATATAATTATTAATTTTACAGGTAATGTTCGGTGCAAAAAACCACTTCCCGTCTATTATAGCTATTTATTAAAGTTAAAACCTAGCATGTTCTATTCTTCAATGACTATTCCTATTAGTACTTCATTGTTATTCCTTATTATATAGAGCTTATCTTTTAACTTTAAGTCATTTTGTTTGATAAATTGATCACCCTTTATTAAGAGTGCCTTTGACATATCAAGCTCAAGAGATGTCAAGTCATTATTCCATTCTCTTCTAAAGCCACTGTAATCTTTGGCATTATTGAGGACAATTTGCAAGTCATTGTCTTTCAAAAGAGCCAATTCCCCTATAGATATACTTGGGGTTTCAACTTCATCTTTGAGAATTAATATTCCCTCTACCTTGTCATTTTTAGTGACTAAGTAGGTGTACTTGTTGTAGTATTCTTGCTCAAACCTGTCCTTTTTAAAGTCATCAAGAGATACATGCTTTGGCGCCTTTCCTATAGCATCGATTATATATACATCATCTTTAAAATCAAAGTATTTATGTGAATCCCTTGTTTTTGACCATTTATTGCCTTCTAATCGATTGTATTCATCTATTGACAGTTCTTTGTTTGTTATCTCATCTATATATCCCCGATAGAATTGCAAATCTGAATCATAGAACTCAGTTTGTATCATGGCAACAACCCTATTTGTATCGCCTTCATCGTTTGTGATCAAAAACACATCTTCTTCATCATCGATATCAGCAGCATCGCATATTTGTCTGCCCACAACTGTAAGGGTATCCTGACCAAAGTATCCCTCCACCCTGCCTGTTTCAATAAAGCCTTCAGACCATCTTATCTCTTCGATTTCTCCGTTTACACTGTATTCATCACCAGATTTAACAACTATTTTTTCTGCTTGATTTTCTCCAAAATCACTTTTATTTAGTATATAAATATAATCCCCTTTGTGGTTTTGATAAAGCTGTTTTATATCTATGAGCTCGCCACAATAGTAGGCAGTTGCACCGTCAGATACGGCTAGTTTTCCGGAGGCCATCTCTTTTATCCAGCTTCCGTAGTAAAATCGGTTTATATCTTCAATGATTAACTCGCTATTAGAAAAGCCTCCGCTTATGCGAGCCTTTAAAATGTTTTTGGCTGTACTCGTCTTTGCTACCGCAATCCTATCGGCCACGCCCTTATCCAAGACACTGAAATAGGCGATTATCCTGTCTCCAATGCGCAAATCCCTTACATCTTGAGTAGTGTTTGCCTTAATAATTCGGGTATGAGGCCCTACAGCAAAGGACTCTTCTCTTCCGTTTGGCAATGATACCGTGATGTTGTAATAATCATCATCCTTTTCAACAGATTTTACCCTTCCTTCTATATTGAGGCTCTCTTTGGCAATATACCCTGGTTCACTACCGCTACTTGCAACAAGCCCTCGAAGCATCCCGCCAACAACCTTTGCGGTAACCTCTTGACCTTCTACAAGGTCAAATATATTCGACGGCCTGCCATCTATACTCACTTCTACATTTTGATTTGCACTATACTCATAAACCCTTCCGCTTTCACCTTTGATCACAACAGTATTTGTTTGTTCATCAAGACTCATAAGTTCTCCTCTAATCTGCATTCCCGAGACATTTATCACTTCAGCAAATACAACTTCACCGTCTTTGACGGCATATTCTATGAAATCCCCAGGGGATAATGCATAGGAAAGTAAAACTTCACCATTTTTTAAAACTATAAAATCCCTGTGGGTCCTCTCCCATCCGTTTAAGATTGTATCTTCGGCCTTTAAGTTAAACCTCTCACCATTTAAATCCTCTATTTCAAAGACCGTACAGCTTGAACTAGTCCCTTCGTCAACAAACTTAAGGGGGTATGATGAAAGCAATTTGCCTTGATGCACTTCATACCCACTTGGAAAATCGTATTTTACGCGGTCAAGCACTGATGCCAACTCGGCTCTTGTCATGGGGTCGTTTGGCCTTATTTTGTTGCCATCTCCAGATATAATTTTATGCTGTATTGCAGCTGATAGATAAGGGCAATAATCCGAACTGATCTTGTTTGAATCAGAAAACCTTGATATTTCCTGGTTTCTGCCATAAAGAGGTGTGAGCTTTAACGCTCGTGCCGTCCATGCTGCCACCTCCTGACGCAAGGCTGCTCCTTGCCACATCATGCCTTGCCTTTCATTTTTCGTAATTACACCCTCTTGCTGGGCAACTTCAAGGTAGCCGTATGCCCATTGGGAAAAATTCGCCCTTTTACCGCCTATGCCAGACTTTCTGCCGGATGCAGCATTTATCTTTTGCGCATCTTCATCCCTGCCCATAAGCCTCACAATGGCGGTAATGGCCTCTTCCCGAGAAACCCAGGCATTTGGGGCAGGCTTTTTGTCCCGACCTTTCAAGACAGAAAGTGCTCCCATCCTAATCATGGGAACTCTCGCCCAATGCCATTTTACATCACTTGCTCTGAGGTTTGACGATAGCCTGTCGGCATAATTTACGCCTACAAAACTGGGCACATCAGCTAAAGCTGTAAATGCTATCATATTCGAAAGCAAAACTATAACAACAAACAAAGCCAGGGCCTTTATCAAAAAGGACCTTCGGGTTTTCCTATTTGTATCCTCAAAAATTAGCAAGATTTATACCCCCTATCTACCAAAAAGCCCATAAAAACCTGATTTGTTGATATATCCGCTTGGCCAGTAATATGTGGGTGGTAAACCGCCCTGATAATAGCCTGTTGTTTCTTCCCATTTTCTGCTTACCGGTTCAAAGCTACACAATCTGATGGAAGAAATCATCTTTTTCTTCGTCAGTTCATAATCTGCTTCCATCTCCAGCCATCCTGAAAAATAGTCTATAACCCGTTTTTCATTTGCTACTTGGCATTCCATTTTTATATTTATTACATCAGACACGATGATATCCTCTTTTTGTTTAAATCTCATCAAGTAATCCCGCTGAGCCTTATCGGCCCTTTCAATTATAATTTTAATTGCAGAATCCTCTTTTTCTTCGTTGGTAAGACTTCCAAACCTGTCTAGATTGGATTTTGTAAAACGCAAATTAAATCCTTCAGCTGAAATTGCAAGTTCCCTGTTCATTCTCCTAATAGCTTCATAGGAAATGGTCACAGTATATCTTGGATACGGCAAGGCACCTTTTGAAAACAGTTTTACATGATAGCTTAAATCCTTTAATCCATCCACATCCATTATATTGACATCCGCACCGGTGGATGTTATGCCTTCCCTCTTATCTTTGGGCACTTCCACAAGTTTTTCTTCACGCCCCCGGTCTGTTTCAGCTGAATCTGTATTAGAAAAATCAGATACTCCCAGTTCGTTTACAGCCCGCACTTTAAAATAGTACTTGGTATTTGGCTCAAGGTCTGTCACATAAAAATGGGTATTTGTGCATTTATCTATATAGCTAAAATCGTCACTTCTTTTCTTTGAACCGAATATCTCATACTGGTTTGCATTCAGTGCAGGTGACCAGGAAAGCTCTATTGTTGTTTTATCATAGCACCTTGCTATTAAATTTTCAGGTGCATCTGGCTTTGTCCGGGGAGGGATGTAGTAAAAACCGTCTTTGAGGACTGCCTGCCCTCCATCGGGATTAATGACCATTACATCCTTATAGCCAAAGCTGTTTGCAGGTGTCTTGGCCTTTATAGTAGTTTCACTGGTCACTTGTATATTTGTAGCTGCCTTGCCACCGATTATGACAACAGCCCCCTGGTGAAACAACTCTCCTGTTATAGTAATGTCAGTTCCACCTTCTACCGGGCCTTCTGCTGGTTCTACAGATTGAATCTTGGGATAATCTATATATGTGAAACCGCCTTCCAGAATGTCAAGGCCTGTATCAGGGTTTATTACGATGACATCCTTTTCTCCCAACGAGCCCTCCGGCAGCTTTATTCTTATATGAGCAGGATCAGCCACAAGTACTTCTGCCATGTTTTCACCAATATACACAATTGCACCTGTCTTAAAGTTACTTCCATAGATATTGACTTCTATGCCCCCATATGAAGGGCCTTTCGCCGGTTCAACCTCGGTTATCTTGGGATAGCCATCAGGCACCTTGTATAAAAATGCCTTTGGCAGTGCTGCGCTAAGCCCATTGCCATTTAAGACAACTACATCTTTTTTGCCTTGGGTATTTGGCGGTGTCCTGCCTACTATGGTATTATCATCTATGGCAGTGCACATCTTGGCCTCTACTCCCCCAAAATATACAGTCACAGGGTTTTTAAAGCCCTTGCCTTTAATGGTAAATGGTGTGCCTCCTGATACTGCCCCTTGGGTAGGCGTTATGGAGAAAAGTTCTATTTCACCTGTTACATCTATATATTCAAAACCGTCCTTAAGTATTGCCAAGCCCTGGTCAGGATTTATCACCCGCACATCCTTTTTGCCTTTTGTTTGTGCTGGTGTAATGGCAGATATTTTGTTTCCGGAAACAAATGATGTGCCCTGCTGTTGGTTGCCTTCCCCATCCACCATATTGCCTGTTTCATCTTCAATGGAAACCACCTGGGCTTCAGCGCCGCCTATCATAACTTTGGCACAAGGTCTGAAGTCGGCACCTTCTATGGTAATATACGTTCCACCAGATACCGGCCCTTTTGGCGGAAATACACCAATTATCTTTGGACGGCTTTCCGGAACAACATAGGAAAACTTCCCATCCCAAATGGCAAGGCCGCCATCGGGGTTTATGGCAATCACATCTACCTCATATTTGCCGTCTTCCGGTGTATCTCCGTGACCTGGTACGTATTCAGGGGTTATAGCGGTGATAAGCGTTCCTGTTTCATCGATATTTACATCTTTGGCCTCAACACCGCCGAACAAGACCTTTACACCTTTCACAAAGTTTTTGCCTGTTATCTTCACAAATGTCCCGCCAAATATAGTTCCGCTAGTAGGGTTTACATCAGTGATTTCGGGTATCGTATCTGGCGGTACATACTCAAAGCCTTGTTTTAATGTAAATATGCCCCCATCTTCATTTACTACAGTTACATCTTTCTTGCCATAGGTTTTAGCCTCGGGAGTTTTAATCCGTATTTCTGTTGGGCTGATGAGATTAACGTCACTCTTCTTTACCTCAATCCCACCTATTATGACGGAAATATTTTGCCTGAAGTCCTTCCCTGTTATGGTAACAGGTGTCCCGCCTTCAGAGCTTCCTCGGTTTGGCTCCACCTTTGTTATTATCGGGCTGCTCCTTGGCACCATATATGTAAAGCCTTTTTCTTTAACTGCAAATCCACCGTCACTTGCATTTATTACGTAAACATCACAATCTCCTTCCTTACCGGCTGGAGTTTTTGCAGTAATGGTGGTGTTATCAATAACCCTTACATCTGTTGCAAAGTTATCCCCGATTACAACAAGGGCATCTTGCATAAAATCCTTACCTGTTATAGTGATATCCACTCCGCCTGTAACAGGCCCTCGATTTGGCGTTATAGTGTGAATTTCAGGGTTTGTATTGACTTCTTTATACAAAAAGGCATTCTCTTTTTTCCCTGTTCCTTTATCAGGGTTTGTTATTACAAGGTCTACATAACCGGTCTTTTCGTCAGGGATTTTAGGTGCTATTGCCTTGATTTTTGTGTCACTTATTACCTTTACATTTTCAAGTGATATGCCCTCTTGACCTGTTATATCTCCTACAAACTTTACATCTGCACCTGTCATGAAGTTTTGCCCGCTTATTTCAATAAATACTCCACCTTTAGCAGGACTGCGATTCGGTTTTACATCCGTGATTATTGGATTTGTCTTATACGTAAAACCTTTTTCAAGTGTAGCTGTTCCCCCGTCATCATTTATTACCGTCACATCTGCCTTGCCCGGGATTCCTGGAGGCGTCTTTGCAGTTACCTTTGTTGGACTTATTACTTTTACATCAGTGGCTTGGTTCCCCCCGATTAAGAGCTTGAAGTTTGGGCCGCTCATAAAGTTTGTCCCTGTCACCGCTATATTATCACCACCTGCCGCACTCCCTTCATCAGGATCAATTTTCGTTATAGTAGGAGTGCTTTGGTCCACATAGTATAAAAATGCGTTTTTAAGTGTATAGCTTCCATATTTGTTATATGCCACCACATCTTTTAGGCCTGGGGTATTTGGCGGGATCGTTAATGTAATAACTGTTGTATCTACAACTTTTATATCTAAAGCGGCCTCACCTCCGATAGTGACCTGTGTTCCATCTATGAAATTAGCGCCTGTCAGTGTTGCACTAGTCCCTCCTGATACGCTGCCGGTATTTGGCGTAATGCTTGTGAGGATTAAGTTGTTTCCCTTATATATAAATCCTGCTGGGAGTATTGTTTCCCCGCCGTCAGGGTTGACTACTCGTACATCACAAGCTCCAACCCGGGTACTTTTAGGCGAGATAGTTGTAATAAGCCCTGAGCTTATTACATCGACAATTGCTGCTTTTGTATCACCAAAATACACGAATTTCATGTCAAAGTCCGGCGA
>DUTQ01000010.1 GCA_012841995.1 Thermoanaerobacterales bacterium
GATAATTATTATTCTTTGGAATTGGAGGATTGATGAATGTTTTATAACAAGAAAAAGACAATATTTTTTGTAATAAGTTTAATTCTGGCTATAGGTCTTACAGTGTTTCAATATGTTTATTTTCAAGGGATGATTAATAAAGACCCTTTAGTTGAGGTTTGTGTTGCTGAAGATAATATAGGGGCAGGCGAATTGATTAAAAATGTAAAAGTAAAGAACATTCCAGAGTCAGCTTTTACTCACAGTATGATTAGAGCGGAGGAAAAATTAAAAGGATACTCAAATTGTAAAATAAGCAAAGGATCGTATATTATGAAAGAAATGATTTCAGAGTATAAACCTCCAGTATTGAGGGATGAATTAAGAAGAGTTTCTGTATCAGTTAACTTGGTTTCTGCTTTAGCTGGCAAAATAAAACCAGGTGATTATGTGGATGTTGGTTTTGTTTCAAAGGATGAAGCTGGAGAAAGAAAGATAGCAGTGCCAAAAGCGCAAATATACGATGTTGTAAACAGTAAAGGAAGCGATACTCAAAAAGCAGATAAGAAAAATAGCAACGAATACGATTCTGAAAATGTTATTCCTTCTGTTGTAACATTACTGGTGACACCTGAACAGGCAGTTTATATTAAAGAATTGGAGGCTAGAGGGAGCCTTTTCTTGATAGGATATTGAGAAAATGATCTGTAAAAGATATAATAAATATAATGTTTAGTCATAGAAAAGTTACTTATGGTTTAAATTAATGGAGGTGCTCATGTGTCTGAGTTTGCTCGAATGGATAAAGAAGCGTTGTTTGATAAAGCAGATAAATATCGAGATAAAATCAACCATTCCCGCCCATTATCGGGTAATGAGATTAGGAGTCTGAAAGACTATTTTAAAATTTCTCTTACTTATACAAGTAACGCTATTGAGGGTAATACGCTAACTGAAAGCGAAACAAAGGTATTGATTGAAGATGGTTTAACTGTAGGCGGTAAGCCTGTTAAGGATTATTACGAGGCTGCCGGGCATGCTGAGGCATATGAATATATGCAAAGTGTTGCCCAGGACAAGGATGCTACGATTGATGAAAGGCTGATTAAAAAACTGCATCGGCTGTTTTATCAGAAGGTTAATGCGGATAAGGCAGGAAAGTATAGAACTGAGCAAATATTTATTACTGGAACGGAGTATGTTCCCCCGACACCGGACGAAGTTCCAAGACTTATGAATAAGTTTGTAAATGATATGAATCGAGAAAAAGGCCAGTTACACCCTATAGAGTGGGCAACATTACTACATAAAGGGCTAGTTGATATACATCCTTTTATAGATGGAAACGGTAGGACAGCAAGATTACTTATGAATCTTGCACTAATACGAGAAGGTTACGGGCTTGCAGTAATACCGCCCGTATTGCGAGGAGATTACATAACTACACTAAAGATTTCGCAAACAACTCATAACTCCGAACCGTTTATTTGTCTAATTGCAAGTTGTGTGATTGAAACTCAAAAGGATTATTGCAGGATGCTCAATATACCTTTGATAAGAGACAAGGAGATAGATAGGGGCTTTTGACAGGTAATATTTATGATATGCAAGAACATTAAGAAAAAAGAATATAGATTATGAAATGGATAGGTAAGTAGCTTTGTATTAAATTAGAAGTTTATACAAAGCTTTTAATATTTTTAAGTATATAAATACAGTTCCTTTCATTTTTCAGAACCGATTGGATATTTTAAAAACCGGATGTCTTCCAGTCAAGGGGTTCGCTTCGCCGGGTGAGCATAAACGGCTTCCTCCCCAAAGGGTCCCCTCCATTTATCCCTCCCCCGCCCCTTGACTTCCAGCCATCGGTTTAGATTTTATAACTGCGGTTTTGAAAAATTTTTTAA
>DUTQ01000110.1 GCA_012841995.1 Thermoanaerobacterales bacterium
GCACCGAATTTAAAAATATAATACAAAAATACATTTATTAAATAAGCCTTTAGAAAAATAAAAAAGTATTAAAGAATAAGTTAGATTCAGTCCTTTAGGGCTGAATTTTTTTGTTAATATTATTATTTCAAAAATTCATTTAACCACATAAAACACCAAAATGAAGGATTCTTTAAAACAATATAGAAGAAATTAGAATGAAATTGCAAAATTTAGCCTTTATAAGGAGGAAAATATGTTAGCTCAGATAAAAAGCTGCACTATCTATGGGATAGAAAGTCTTCTCGTAGATGTTGAAGTTGATATATCTCGGGGGCTACCTGCTTTTGATATTGTAGGTTTACCGAATACAGCAGTTAGGGAATCCAGAGAACGAGTCAAGGCAGCTATAAAAAACCAAGAATTTGAATTTCCTATAAAGAGAATTACTGTAAACCTGGCGCCTGCCGATATAAAAAAAGAGGGCCCGCATTTTGATCTTCCAATTGCTCTTGGCATACTGGTTGCAACAGAGCAATTGCCAATAGAACATTTAAATGAGTATGCCGTTGTTGGAGAACTTTCTTTAGATGGATGTACTAGGCCAGTTAATGGGATTTTACCGATGGCAATAAAGGTAAAAGAAACAGGTTTAAAAGGTATAATTGTTCCAAGGGAAAACGTTAAGGAAGCATCAGTTATTAGAGGTATAGATGTCATTGGTGTAAATTCTGTAGAAGAGGCCGTGAGTTTTTTCAAGGGTGGTTTTACTCCACATATATTTACTGACCAACAAGAGCATTCTAATAGTGATGGTAATTCGGGGGATTTTTCGGAAGTAAAGGGTCAGGAAAACTTAAAAAGATGTCTTGAAATAGCAGCTGCAGGCCATCACAATGTGCTCATGATCGGTCCTCCAGGATCAGGAAAGACTATGATAGCAAGGAGAATCCCGTCGATTCTTCCTTCTATGACTTTTGAAGAAACGCTAGAAATTACGAAGATATATAGTATAGCAGGTTTATTGTCAGATCATTCTGGGCTTATTAAAAGAAGGCCATTCAGAGCCCCGCATCATAGCATTTCGCCTGCGGGGCTTGTTGGAGGAGGTCGTATACCAAAACCAGGAGAAGTTACTCTGGCGCATTATGGTGTGCTATTCCTCGATGAACTACCTGAATTTCCAAGGGAAATTTTAGAGCTTTTACGTCAGCCTATGGAAGATGAAAAGATAACTATTTCACGATTTAATGCAACAATTACTTATCCTTCCAAATTTATGTTTGTGGCTTCGATGAACCCTTGCCCGTGTGGATACTATGGAGACCCATTCAATGAGTGTACATGTATGCCTTATCAAATAAAGCGATATATTTCTAAAATATCTGGTCCCCTTTTAGATAGAATAGACTTACAAATAGAGGTCGCTCCTATAAAATTTTCTGATCTTGAAAAAACAGAAACAACAGATTCTGCTACAATCAAAAATAGGGTAGAGACAGCGAGAGCGTTTCAACTTGAGCGATACAAAAACAGAAAGATGTATTATAATTCTCAATTGACACCAAATCTTTTGAATACATATTGCAAACTAGGTAAAAATGAAAAACAACTTATGAAAGAAGCCTTTTTCAGATTAAAAATGAGTGCAAGAGCTTATAACAAGGTATTAAAAATAGCTAGAACCATCGCAGATTTGGAGCAAAGCCAGGATATAAAAGAGTATCATATAGCTGAAGCATTGAGATTCAGAAATATAGATAAGATATATTCAAGACTGTAAATATATCATCAAGCTTATTCGGAAAAGTTTCTACACTACAAACATATTACTTGTTCTTTTTTTTGTGAATCTTGTGTTACATCATCATATGTATTATAATTTAGCAGAGCTTTACAGGTTTTAGTTTTTAAGTTACCTTATAATAAGGACATGAATATATCATCAAATAAATAACTTTTTAAAGGAGAGATATTATGAAGGATAAAAGAGGAATAGTTATGGTATATACAGGTAATGGAAAAGGTAAAACCACTGCTGCATTGGGCCTTGGATTAAGGGCCGTGGGCCATAATGAAAAAGTTTACATGATACAATTTATGAAGGGTGATGAAACCTATGGCGAGGTCCAAGCAGTAAAAAAGTATTTACCGGGATTTGAGCTGGTTCAAAAGGGATTAGATGCATTTGTAAAAAAAGGGGATCCAAGTCCTGAAGATTTGAAACTAGCGAAGGAAGGAATGGAACTTGCTAAAAAGGTAATATCAGAAGGTAACTACAACTTAGTAATCCTCGATGAAATTAATGTAGCTATGGATTATGGCTTGGTATCTGAAAAAGATGTATTGGATTTAATATCAATAAAGCCTGATTTTGTGACATTGGTTTTGACAGGTAGATATGCTTCTGAAAAGATAATTGAAATAGCTGATATGGTAAGTGAAGTTAAAGAAATTAAACACCATTATAGAGATGGAATTCCTGCACAATCGGGAATAGAGTTTTAATAGGGTGCCAAGATGTATGATAGGGATTTATTAATATTACTCAATATGATACCTCAACTAGGCCCAGTGAGAATACGGAATATTGCATCAAACATTCAATCTCTTTCTGGTTTTTATAAAGCATCAAAATTGGAGTTAATGAATATACCGGGAATAACTGAAAAAATA
>DUTQ01000111.1 GCA_012841995.1 Thermoanaerobacterales bacterium
GCAGATACTTTAATGTTGCTATCAACATTTGCTCACTACCGTCAACGCCAATTAATAGTATATTCGTCTGGTTTTCAGTCACGCCCTCCATCTCTTGAGATTTATCTAAACCTTGTGCTTGGGTTTTATCACTCAAAACTCCGCTTGCAAAAACAGATACAGAAAGTATTATACAAGCCATAATTGCTGAAAAAAATATTGTTATTTTACTTTTTTTCGTTGCATTTTTAATCATGGTAAATCTCCTTTTAATCTGATTTTTATTGTTTGCCATTGCAGTGGTAAACAGTTTAGGATTTGTCCTTGTTCGTGAAACAAGGGTTAATATTGTGTTCATATAGCCTTTTTGTTCCTCTTCATCCATATTTGCCACAACAGATAGATCACAGGAGATTTCGCACTCTTCGTCAATCTGCCTCGACACAATATAGGCGAAAGGATTAAACCAATGCACAGTATTTACAAGCATTGCAAACCATTTATACCAAAGGTCGTGCCGTTTGTAATGGGTAAGCTCATGCAACAGTATATATTTTAGATTTTCCTCCGACATTTCTATATCGGGAAGGAGTAACACGGGCCTGAAAAGCCCTACCATAAGCGGTGCATCAATCATACTTGTTTTTCGGGTTATAATTTTGTCTGCGTCTATTCCGGGACAGGAAATAATGACGGAGTTTTTGCGGATTGCTTGCAAAAATATCAAATATCTAATAAGGTTTATTCCCAATATCAACATCAATCCGACCATCCATGCATAACACATCATATCCGTTATTCCAAATGAAATATCCTTTAATACATTTACTGTGCTTTGTCCGAGCAGTTTCGTGTCAACTGTCGTAATTGATGTTTGTTGCACATTAGCTGCTTTCGTTTGTACTGTTGCTTCTGTGAAAGTCTGTTGCATATTCGGCGAAACATTGGGTACTGTATCCGGGACGGTCTGCGGTATACGGATAGTAACAGGCAGCATCATAACAATAAGCACAATGCCCCATGCATAGTATTGCCATGCAGAGCCAAAACACCGCTTTGTTATAGGCTTTAACAACAGCAACAATGCCGCTAAAACACTTCCTACCGCCGACGTTACAAGTATTGCTTTGAATATCTGTAATAACATAAATCCGTCCCCCTAAAGATTAAACATCTTTTTGATTTCCTCAATGTCATCTGCAGACATCTCTCCTGCTTTGAACAGGGAAACAGCTAATTTCTTTACAGAGCCATCATACAACTTTGATACAAGCTTTTTTGTCTGCGCTTGCTTGTAATCTTCCTTTTTGATAATTGGATAATAGAGATATAACTTTCCTTTTTTGTCGTATGCAACTGCGCCCTTTTCCACCAATCGACTAAGCAAAGTAGAAACAGTTGTGTATTTCCAATCCTTATTAACAACGGTGTCACATACTTCCCGTGCTGTCATTGGTTTACCGGTTTCCCAAAGGACTTTGATAACCTCTAATTCTGCCTCGCTGATTTCAAATGCTTTATTTACCATATCGCACCTCCATATTAAATTAACTACAATTATAGTTCATGTTTATATACTACATCCATAGTTGGAGTTCGTCAAGCTTTTTTATGAAAATAGCTTGAATTATTTTTTACCATATAAAACACATGTTTTTGGCTTTGTAAAAAATGCCCCCCAAGCAAGGCAAGCTGGTACACAGTTCCTCCTTTCTGTTTTGGCACAAAAAAAGAGTTAGTCATATCAACTAACTCCTTTGGCAGGCGTTATGCACCTTAAAATTATACTTGCTTTCTATATACTCTTGTATCATTTTATAAGTTACTCTTTCGCTTAGTCTATATTCTTCAGCTCTTTTCGCTATACTATCAATGGGAATCTGTCATTCCTCATCCTCAAACTCTACATTTATGTTGATATGTGTGTCTGCATTTTTGTGGGAAAGAAGTACAACAGTCTCCACCGTAGCTTGCAGCCAATCAGCCTTGGTTACACTTGGCTTCTTGGATAAGCCTGACATGAGACGTACCTCTACTTATTTCCATTGATGTTATATTCTTTGGAATCATTTCTAATACCTTATCAGGGAGGTTATGACTATCAATATTAATTTCACAGTCCTGCAGATATAATACACCTAACCTCATTAATGCTTTTTCGATTTCAATATCAGAACAAGGAAGATATATAAACTCATGCGCCTTTGCTTACTATATCTTCTGAACTTTTCCATAGACTCTCATCTGCAGTTAGAAGAAAAAGAATGGCGATGAATCTAGGAGATATATCATAGATATCAAGATTTTGTTTATAAAGTGCATTATAGAATCTTTCTTTATGATTATGGTTTAGAAATATTTCTCCCTTAAATTTATTTGTTAGAAACTTTAGTCTATCCTTTAAAGAATAGTTTTTTATTTTCCAAAGCATTCTTTAACCAAATCTTTGTATCCCACCTTATCCACATTGGATAGAATATCGCAATGATATATCCACAATCATTGCATCTATTACTAACATTGAGCATATTGCAATTACAATTTTTAACACCTTCCTTAAAATTAAAATAATTATTGATGATTATGCCACTTCTCCTTGGCTGAAAATTAGGTACTAGCATCATTAATTGCTCAATTCCTTCTAGTGATGTGCCATACATAAATAATTTTGACATTATTCTTAGTCCTCTCTTTTTATTTTTGGGCATAAAAAAAGCGAAGTTTATTTTGGTCTATAATTGACCTAAACTTCGCCTCTTTTCATTTTCTATATTAAATTTTTGATTTGTATAAAAAATAAATGCATTAAGATATTGATATCCTAATACATTTATATTTTTCATTACTATAAGTTCATCAATTTTTATAGTTGACGGTATTTCTATTTGATCAAATGTATAGTTTTCAAAGATCTTAATTACATCAAATCCTGCTTGTTTTAAGTATCTGTTTTTCCTTACAATTTTTCTTTGTTTTACTTCTTTATCGGAAGTTGCTTTTAGAATAACTTCTTTACCTGAATAAGCTGGAGATGTAGAGTAAATATTTGTTTCAAATTCAATTTCCCCATATTTATCTGCTATTACATTTTTGATTCTTCCAACTTCAAACTCTTTATTTGGAAGTTTAAACATAAGATTTTTTTCTTCTTCAAATAGATTTGCAATTATTCCATCCTTTTTATAGTGTGGCCTTTGTATATCTAAATCTCCAAGTTTAAGCAGATCTTTGTTGTATTCATCCATATTATTAAAGACCGGGATAGGAACAAACATATTTCTTCTTACATATCCTACTTTGTTTTCGATATTTCCCTTCTCATGTTCACT
The DNA here is from genome assembly GCA_012841995.1 of Thermoanaerobacterales bacterium. Lineage (GTDB taxonomy): Bacteria > Bacillota > Thermosediminibacteria > Thermosediminibacterales > Tepidanaerobacteraceae > DUTQ01. The sequence continues at coordinate 3,309 of DUTQ01000111.1, forward strand.
ATTTGGATTGCAAAAATTAATTTCAGATCCGTAGTGGAGGGCAAATCTTTCAAATTGTTCTACAAGGGTTCTTTTTCTGTTTTTACCAATGATCACAGCTGCTGAAAGGTTATCAAAGCAGATTTTATATGGCCATGGTTTATATATTCAAATATCCTTTTCATGCCTTCTAAAAAACATTCTTGGTTTTCTCCCCCTGAAAATTTGAGTATAACCTGCA
>DUTQ01000112.1 GCA_012841995.1 Thermoanaerobacterales bacterium
AATTTGTATAAATATTAAACGATTATAACATTGCAAGAAATATGAGTTATAAGAACTTTGCGAAGAAAATTATAACAAAATACGGGTAACGTTAATATAATGAACATTACTTTTTGTAATTTAAACACGAATTGTGGATTGCGATTTTAAAGGACATTTTTTTTGTATAAACAGCCATGTTTGGCTGTGCATGGTGAAATGATATGATGCTGACATTGAGTGAGACATATAGTTTTATATCAGAGAGATTTGCTTTGGATATTTTCAAACAATGTCTTATTGGTATGGAATTTGCATCCTTAATTATTACAGAAGAAGAAATCCCGTGACATTTTTGTTCATTTGTTCAGTTGAATAATAATTAAAGCTTTGCTGGGAGGGAAAATTTGTGAAAAAACAATACGAAGTAGTTGTAAAACAGGATAGATGCAAAAGATGTGGAATTTGTGTAGCATTTTGTCCAAAAAATGTCCTTGACATTAAAATCAATTCAGCACCTGAAGTAGTAAAACCAGAAGAGTGTATTGGCTGCAATTTCTGCTATTTGAGATGTCCGGAGATTGCAATTTTTGTATTGGAAAAGGAGGAGGCGATTTAATTGACTGACGTAAAGTTTTTGCAAGGAAATGAAGCATGTGTAGAAGGCGCCCTAAAGGCTGGTGCAAAATTTTATGCTGGATATCCGATAACGCCGTCGTCTGAAATTGCTGAGCTAGCGTCTCGAAAACTGCCGGCATGTGATGGTGTTTTCATACAGATGGAAGATGAATTGGGAAGCATGGCAGCATTGGTGGGTGCATCTATGGCGGGAGCAAAGGCTTTCACTGCCACAAGTGGGCCCGGGATATCACTTATGTCTGAAAATATAGGTCTTGCTATAATGACAGAAGCGCCATGTGTTGTTATAAATGTCCAAAGAAGTGGTCCCAGCACAGGCCTTGCCACAAAGCCTGCACAAGCTGATATTATGCAGGCCCGTTGGGGAACACATGGTGACCATGCCATGATAGCTTTATATCCTACTACAGTCCAAGAGTGCTATGATCTTATGATAAAGGCATTCAATTTTGCAGAGAGATTCAGGACTCCAGTATTTTTCCTTTCTGATGAAACAGTAGGCCATATGAGAGAAAAGCTTGTGTTACATGATGATATACCGATAATAGATAGGCCTTTCCCGAAGGTAGCTCCAGAAGACTATAAACCATACTTAGCAGGCGAAGATAAGGTCCCGCCAATGGCACATTTTGGAAGCGAATACTTGGTTCATGCCAGCTCATCGATGCACGATGAAACCGGTTACCCAAATAATAAGCCTGAAAATGCAGATAAGGTCATAAGGCGGCTATATGACAAGATTTACGACCATCTAGATGAAATAATTATTACAAAAGAATTTAATTTACAGGATGCAGATGTGGTTTTTGTAGCTTGTGGAGTATCAGCTAGGAGTTCAAGAGAAGCAGTTCAAATTTTAAGGCAAGAGGGGATAAAAGCTGGGCTCTTACAGTTAAATACGGTGTGGCCCTTTGCTGATGAAAAAGTAAAAGAGGTAGCAAAGAATGCAGAAATGATCTTTGTACCTGAAATGAACCTAGGACAAATGATTAATGAAGTTAAGAGGGTGGTAGGGGATAAACCTGTTTACGGAATAAACAAAGTTGATAGCACTATAATCACACCCTACGACATAATTGAAAAGGTAAAGGGGGTAAGAGGTGATGTCTAGAAATATATTTGATTATATTATCGAAGACAGATTGCCATTTTTTTGGTGTGAGGGCTGTGGTAATGGAATAATTTTGAAATCCATAGCTCAAGCGTTTGCTGATCTAGAATTAGATCAAAAAAATATAGTTGTTGTGACAGGTATAGGTTGTTGGGGCAAGGCTGATGATTATCTAAAGACAAATTGTCTGCATGTTACACATGGCAGAGCACTGGCAGCTGCTACAGGAGTTAAAGCTGTAAATCCGAAATTGAAAGTTGTAGTTCTTATGGGTGACGGGGACGGATTGACCATAGGCGGAAATCATTTTATACATGCAGCAAGGAGAAATCTCGATCTAACTGCTATAGTTTCAAACAACTTTAATTACGGGATGACAGGTGGCCAATATTCAGGGACAACTCCTGAAGACAGTTTCACACTCTATTGAACCATACCTTGAAGT
>DUTQ01000113.1 GCA_012841995.1 Thermoanaerobacterales bacterium
AAGCCACACCAACTAAAAACATTAAATGAATTCTTAAAATCTCTTATGGACTAATCGAATTCGAAGTTATCGGTAAAGTTTCACACTGTTTACACCCAAACATTAATAGATTTTAAACCAGAACAATTAAAGTTTCTCAATGAATTTTTTAAAACATTAAATAAAAAAAGCAAAGGATTAACCAATATTGTAATTGCCTGTGAAAAATGATCCTTTGGCATAAAAAATTTTACCTCGATTATTTATAAGCCCTGTTCAAATGTTTTACATCAGTGAGCTTGTTTTTTACCGAAAACTAAAAGTCGTCGACCTCCCGGGGTTTTTGCACTATTGGGGGTCGACGACTTTTAAATGGTCTTTCTTCTCATAGATTGTTTCTTTAATTCATTACTTCTTTAAGACATTCATGACCTCTTGATCTGATACTTGAGAAAACTCTTGATAGAACTGACCTACTGCATAAAATGGCTCTGATGATATGATATATATTACTTCATCAACCTGTTTTTGTATTTCTGTTAGGGTATCTGGAGCTATAACAGGTGTTACCAAAACTATCTTTTCCGGGTTCAATTCCTTTACAAAGTTTATTGCTGCCATTACTGTATAACCTGTGGCTACTCCATCATCAATAAATAATGCCTTTTTACCCGATAAGATATCATACTTATCGCTTCCCCTGTACTTTTTCAGTCTTGTTCTTACCTCTTTTGCCTTTTGATTAGCTTCTTTTTCTATGTAATCTTCGCTTGCATTTACCATATTGATTGCATGATGGTTTAAAATCTTTCCACCAGTGGGGCCCACTGCTCCTATGGCCAATTCCTGATTGAAGGGTGCTCCTATCTTTTTCGTTACAACGATATCCAGTGGAAGATTTAATTTATTACATATAACATCAGCTACAACAACTCCTCCTCTAGGGATAGCAAAAACAATGGTGTTTGGATCATCTCTATACTCCTCTAGCTTTTTGGTCAGTTGTATTCCTGCATCATAACGGTCTTTGAACATCAAATTCCTCCTTAAATTATTTTCTATTCTTTATGTAATCCACTCTTAAAGCCTTTTATTTACTTTTATTTTCCGTCCTTTCGGTGCCTTATATACTTTCATTGTATTTATATCATTTTGCATAATATAAATACAATAGTTATGCTGACATTGACATTGAGATTTGAAGACTTTAAAATATAAGATGTATCATGTGGAAGGAGGGGTATGTTGAGAAGAGTTGAGATACATAAAATTGGTGACGATAAAAATTCCCTGCAACACCTGTACGAAACTGTAAGTTTCTGGAGGCTTATTTGCAATTATATAATCATATCTATTGGAAGACGTGCTCCCTGGTTTAATTTAAAAAATGCAATGTATCGCCTGATAGGAATGAAAATAGGCAAATATGTTTCCATAGCTGCATTAGTTATGCCTGATTTTATTTTCCCCGAATTAATAGAGATAGGTGATAACACTTTAATAGGATATAATACCACGATACTATGTCATGAGTATCTTACACATGAGTACAGATTGGGTAAGGTGGAAATCGGAAAAAATGTTATGATTGGCGCTAATTGTACTATTTTACCTGGAATCAAGATAGGAGATGGAGCTCAGGTATCTGCCTGTTCCTTGGTGAATAAGGATATACCGCCTAACACTCTTGCCGGTGGTGTGCCTGTGAAAATCTTAAAGAATGGAGATAATAATGAAGGTGTGTTTCAATAAAATATTTGAAGACTACCGCTGGATAATTACTGTTCTTGTCCTAAACCTTGTTGGTGCTGTTTATGGATTTTTTTGGTATAAAGATCAGCTAGCTGCCACTCCTCTAATGTATTGGCCATTTACGCCAGACTGTCCTCTATTTGCTTTGTTCTTTGCGATTGTACTGGTTTTTTACATATATAATAAGAGGTTGTATAATTTTGAGGTTTTAACATTCTTCGGGCTTATAAAATATGGAACTTGGACTGTTTTTACTATAACCTTATATTTTATAGCATCAGGGGACCTTGCAAACTTTGAGGAATGGTTGCTATTAATATCCCATATAGGTATGGTGATTGAGGGCAGCCTCTTTTTTAACCATTTGAAGTTGAATAAATTGAATATATTTGTTTCTCTCGCTTGGTTTTTTATATCAGACTATATGGACTATGTGGTTGGCGTATACCCAAACCTACCATATCAAGCACATTTGCCCTTTGTGAGGGCATATGCAATAATCAGCACCGCCATAATATCTATATTTTTGTTATATAAGGTCATTATTATAAACCTCAAGGATGTTACACCTTGAGGTTTGAAGGTTTAAATGAGTAAGTCTATAAGCCGAGTTCTGTCATTGGATGGTCATCTATCTTGTATGGCAGTTGCCTGACATATCTAGCGACCTTACCCGGAAACCATGACGGGCCGCCATATAAGTTTCCCTATTTGGTCTTGCTCCAGATGGGGTTTACATAGCCGGAAAGTCGCCATTCCGCTGGTGAGCTCTTACCTCACCTTTCCACCCTTACCCCGAGTTGGGGCGGTATCTCTCTGTTGCACTATCCTTGAGGTCACCCTCACTGGGAGTTGCCCAGCATCTTGCCCTATGGAGCTCGGACTTTCCTCGGACAAAATGTCCGCGACCATCTGACTTACTCATAAAATATACAATTTTAAATTTCTCCAAGAATTTAATTATAGCACATAGATTTCACATGTCAAATGTCAATTTCTTGCTCATCAATCGCTTCGTCTATTCCAATATTTGC
>DUTQ01000114.1 GCA_012841995.1 Thermoanaerobacterales bacterium
AGGATGTGGTCTCTTTTCACTGTAAAAGGCCTCTTTTGGTAAAAGTGCCAACTCCGGTATGGCAAGTTCAGGCAAAACCGGTATAATATCCTTTTGTCTTGTATCAGAATAGTCGTCGGCCATATTAGTCAATGCTTTAACTAATGAAGTAATAGTCTTTTTATTGTCACCTATACCGACAACAGCAAGCAGGTTATAAAAATCCGCAAGTTCAACCTGAATGTGAGAATTTGCCCTTATAATCTCTGATGCCTCATAACCAGTTATTCCAAGCCCCTTTACATTAATACATAGCTTTGTAGGGTCAAGGGAAAACCCATCGTATTTATCTAGGACTTCATTTCCCATGCATTTTAGTCCCTCGATATTGTTTATCATTAGCCTGGCCCATTGAGCAAGATTAATAGTCCTTGTCATAAGCTCATTTCCCTTTAAAAACATCTGCTTCCTGGCAACATCAAGGGAAGCCAAGAGTATGTATGAGGGACTGGTGGTTTGAGATAAATTGAGTACTTCTTTAACATAGGACGGGGCAATTCTTTCACCTTTTAAGAATAGCATTGAGCTTTGAGTAAGGGAGCCTGCCAGCTTATGTGTACTGGAAGCAGATATATCTGCTCCTACTTCCATAGCCGATATGGGCAGGCTTTCGTGAAATTTAAGATGTGCCCCATGGGCCTCATCAACCAGTACCATCATACCAGCATCATGTGCAATATCAACTATTTCAGCAAGCGGACTTGCCACCCCGTAGTAAGTGGTATTTATTACAAATAAAGCCTTTGCGTCAGGGTTTTTCCTTACAGCACTTCTCACATCTTGAACCTCTAGCCCCATAGCCATGCCATACTCATGATCAATCCGCGGCTGAATGTAAACAGGTTCTGCTCCACTTAAAATAATTGAACTTATAACTGATTTATGGACATTCCGAGGGAGTAAGATCTTTTCGTTTTGCTTGCAAGCAGCCATAATCATAGCCTGTATACCTGATGAAGTACCATTAACCAAAAAAAAGGCGTGTTCTGCGTCAAAGGCTTCAGCGGCAAGCATCTCTGCTTGTTTTATAACACCAGTGGGATGCATTATGCTGTCTATATCAGGCATTATGGTTAGGTCAATATTCATCGTATTTTTTCCCAAAAATGATAAGAGTTCTGGGTTCCCAACGCCATGCTTGTGCCCAGGCACATGAAAAGAAATCACCCTTTCTTTCATATAGTTTTTCAATGCATCAAAAAGTGGTGTGTCATGTTGAGATAACATTTTTCCTCCTAAATAATCTATTGTTTATTTCAAATCATTATTATATTGTCCCTTTTTCAAAGCTCAAATTACAATAAAAAAGGAGGGTTATTCTCCCCTCCTCATAATGCTGATAATGTAAACTTTATAAAATATAGCAATCTGTGTATGCTATTTGGTCTTTAAGCATCACGCTGATGCAAGTATCCTAAAATCCAAGTTGAGTCTTATGCTTGGAGTTGCTAGGTTCCAGCCCGTTAGCCTGTATAAGCCTGGCCTCACAAGGGTACTGTCCGTTCTCTGATTCCAAACTGCGCGATATATCTTCTCTTCTCCAGGTCTAAAGGTATCACTTGATATGGCCTGAGTAAAAAACTGACCTTGCGACCATTGCCAAATCGACATACTATCTCTTGTAATTCTAAAATCGACTCTTTGCGAAGTCCTGTAGGTAAGTGTTAGTGGTACAGATAGTATATTCTTCTTGATAAACCTTATTCTGATTTGCTCACCCATCCTATATTCAGCCTTATTTAAACTCATTGTGTATAAAACACCATCAAAAGTCCTGGTTACACTGGGAGCTTTTGGTGGTGTGGGCACAGTGGGGGGAGTGGGTGTAGTCGGGGGGCATGGCGGGCACGGCGGACACGGGGGACACGGGGGACATGGCGGTGTGGGCGTCGGCGTTTCTGGAGCTTCTGTGGGAATAAGCAGTACCTGACCAACAAATATTAAATTAGGATTTGTAATATTATTTGCTTCGACAATTGCTGCTACAGTAGTGCCATATCTTTGTGCGATTGATGTAAGCGTATCCCCTGGTCGGACTACATATCTTATCAAGGTAAAACCTCCTCTCTTCAGCTATCTGTTGAATAATATAGCATATAACAATCTAATATATTGTATGAAGAGGTTTTACCATAGGTGAGCAGAAATTTTAATTAGCAACTAATGTTAATCAACCAAAGAACAAAAAATAAGGACGGTTCCAAATTATTCATTCCCCACTTTTTGCTTATTTTGAATAATTTGGAACCGTCCCCGATTATTTAACTACCATTAGTTCTCGTTCTAATATGAATAATCCCAATCGAATTTTATCTTTCCAGATGAACTCATCTCAAAAGTTGTCATGGTTTTGCCTTTTTCATTTTGCACTTCACCATATATAACATAATCATCATATTCCTCTTGAGCATAAATGGCTATATCTTCAAGCCAATCTTCAGCATATCTGGTCTCTCTTACATCTTTCCATTCGGTTTTGTATTTTGATGTGTCCACTTCTATTGTAATGTCGATTGTCTCATTTCGATCATTGCCTTTTACTTTTATATCTGCCCTTAAATCTCCAAATCTTTTATTGTATTTATCAAGTTTTCGACCATATTTGTCATTTAAACTATCTTCCAAGTCATAAAAATCGCTACTGCTCTTTGAGTCTTTAAATTCGATCTTAATCTTACCGCGGCTTTCCCAGAACTTAACTAGCGTTTTATTTTTGTATGTATCTTCAATAGTACCGGAAAAATTAGCATCAGGATATTTATCCTCAACATAGTCATATATATCCTCAAGCCAATCCTCTATATCTCCTGTTTTTGTGTCTTCCCAACGGCTATTGTACTTATCTAAATCGATTTTTATGGTCAGCTCTAGATCATCTTCGTCCCCTTCTACATCAAATTTAAAATCCATACGGTTCCAGCGTGAATATTCATCCTTTAGGTAAGCTCTCAAGTCTTTTGCCGCATCTTTACCACTATACCTTTTTGAGTCAGATAATTCCTTCTCTAAATCAGATATTTTTGTGCGCAAAACAGCATTTTCATAACGCAGCTGATTTAATTGGTTTTCTTTCAAAGTTAACTGATTCTGTAGATTTGTAACATCGTCTATTGTTGTTTGCTCCTTATCATTGATTTTTACCGAGTTCGTCGCTTGATCCCAATAGACGTTTTTGTTTAGGGCAGTCGCAATAAGTCTAATTGGCACATATGTTACATTTCCATAGATAAATGGCTCCAAATCGGTTGTTTGTTGTTTGCCATTGACATAGATCTTGATATTCTTAAAATATGCGTCTATTTTTTTTAATCCATTCGCTGCACTCACGGTAGAAGAATTAACAACAAATACACACAAAAGTAAAATAGCAAAAGTAGTAGCAAGTCTTTTATTCATATCCTAATCCTCCCTTTTTATTTTTCCATTATTACCAGTATACCATATCCTTACAAGCTTTTACATTTGGGTTTGCCAGCAAAATAGTTTTAGCTTATCTGATGTGTTTTCAAGCAGGAGCCTATAATGTTTCAGCTTTAACTTCATCCACAAAAATGTGTTTAGGTAATTTAAAAGTGTTAATTGACCATTCCATGATATGACCTATTGCCAATGAAACAACTAATGTACCTATCCCAACCGGTCCCCCCAGGAACCAGCCAATAAGAAGCACTGTTATTTCCATGAGCGTTTTAATAAATGAAATGCTCTTTCCTGTTATCTTACTCAAAGCAAGTGTAAGGCTATCCCTAGGTCCGGCACCCAATTGACCGTTTATATATACACCCATTCCAGTACCAAATAATACCAGTCCTACAATAAGGTAAAACCATGAAACTAATACACTGTTTGGTGTTTTAAATATTTGAAGTTTTCCGGTAAGGTCGATAAAAAAGCCAATAGAAAACATGTTCAAAAAAGTTCCAATTCCAGGTTTGATTTTCAAAAACAAGTTTATGATTATAATAGTAAACGCCACAACTTGATTTACTTGACCAAAGCTTAAAGGAGTATGAAACGAAAGCCCCAAGTGAAAAATACTCCATGGGTCAGCCCCCAATTTTGAAGCAACAATAAAATTGGTTCCTATAGAAACGATAAGCAAACCCACAAAAAAATAAATAAATCTTA